>NZ_JBVPVA010001190.1:0-5193 GCF_055612215.1 Actinomycetospora sp.
GGAGCCCTCCGACGAGGAGCCTCCGTGTTCGAGGTGACCGTTCCCGCCCTGCCCCGCGACCGGCTCGCGGCCGCACTCGGCGACGCCCAGTACCGCGCGCTCGACGCGCTGACCGAGCGCGCCGACGACGAGATGTCCGGGCACACGCTGTGGAACGTCAGTTCCACAGCGACCGGTGGCGGCGTCGCCGAGATGCTCCGCGGCCTCGTCGGCTACGCCGTCGCCGCCGGGATCGACACCCGCTGGCTCGTCGTCGAGGGGGCAGCGCCCTTCTTCGCGGTGACCAAGCGGATCCACAACTTGCTCCACGGGGCGGGCGGCGACGGCGGCGTGCTCGGCGCGGACGAGCGGGCGGTCTACGAGGCGCTGCTGGCCCAGGAGGCCGACGGCCTGCGGCAGGTGCTCGCGCCCGGCGACGTGGTCGTCCTGCACGACCCGCAGACGGCGGGGCTCGCCGAGGTCGTCCGCGCCTGTGGGGCCGTCCCGGTGTGGCGGTGCCACGTGGGCACCGACACGCGCGGCGAGCGCACCGACCAGGCGTGGTCGTTCCTGCGCCCCTACGTCGAGGCCGCCGTGGTCTCGGTCTTCTCCCGGGCCGCCTACGTCCCGGCGTGGCTCGGCGACGACGCCGCGCGGACCGCGATCATCCAACCGGCCATCGATCCGGTCTCGGCGAAGAACGTCGAGCTCGACCCCGGACGGGTCCGGGACGTCCTCGCGACCGCGGGGCTGCTCGACGGGACACCCGCCGCGCGGGACTGCGTCGCGCACCCCGCCGCCCTGGTCCGCGACGGTGGCCCCTTCCCCCGCGACGTGCCCCTGGTCGTGCAGATCTCGCGGTGGGACCACCTCAAGGACATGGCCGGGGTCCTCGACGCCTTCGCCCACGGCATCGTGGACGGGACGCCCGGGGCGCAGGCGCACCTGCTGCTCGCCGGCCCGAGCGTGGCCGGGGTGTCGGACGACCCCGAGGGGCTGCGCGTCCTCGACGAGGTCACGGCGGCCTGGCGGGCGCTGCCCGAGCGGGTGCGACGGCGGGTCGGGCTGGCCAGTCTCGACATGTCCGACGTCGACGAGAACGCGCTCGTGGTCAACGCCCTCCAGCGACACGCCACGGTGGTGACCCAGAAGAGTCTCCGGGAGGGCTTCGGGCTCACCGTCGCCGAGGCCATGTGGAAGTCCCGGCCCGTCGTCGCCTCGGCGGTGGGCGGGATCCGGGACCAGATCGACGACGGGATCTCGGGGCGCCTCGTCGGACCCGAGGACCGGCCCGCGTTCGCCGCGGCGATCGTCGACCTGCTGGCCGACCCCGAGGCGGCTCACCGGCTCGGTGCGGCCGCCCACGAGCGGGTGCGGGACCGCTTCCTGCCCGACCGCCAGCTGCGGGAGTGGCTCGACCTCGTGCGACAGGTGCGTGCCGGGAGCGGGCCGGTCGGGCGAGGTCGCGTCCTCGCCCGCCCGACCGCCCAGCCGTTGGAGGCCCGGACATGAGGACGCCGTTCGGCACCCCGGGGGAACTGCTGACCGGACTGCGCCTGCTCGCCGCCGCCGGCGTGCTCGCGCCGGTGCGCCCCGACCGCGCGGCCACGTTCCCGGCCGCGTACCTGCGCTACCGCTTCACGCCGGCCACCGCCTACGCGATCGGCGCCCGGCGACACCCGCACCGCCTCGCCGTGGTCGACGACCGCGGCACGCTGACCTTCGCCGAGATTCATCGTCGGACTGACCGGCTGGCCCGCGCGTTCGTCGACCGGGGGCTGACCGGGCGGGGACGGCTCGGGCTGCTGTGCCGCAACCACCGCACCCCGGTCGAGGTGATGATCGCCGCGGCCAAGGCCGGCGTCGACGTGGTGCTGCTCAACCCGGGTCTCTCCGCCGACCAGACCGCCGCGGCGATCGCGGAGCAGGGCGTCACCTCCGTGGTGGCCGACGACGACCTCGCCGATCGTCTGGTCCACCTGGCGGACGGCGTGACCTGGATCCGGGGATGGACCGGGGCGCCGGGCCCCGCCCCCGGGGAGGACTCGGTCGAGCAGCTGATCGCCGCCGGCGGACCCGGACCGCTCCCGTTCCGGCCGCGCGTCGGCCGCACGATCGTCCTGACCTCGGGCACGACGGGGCCGCCCAAGGGCGCCGAGCGTCCCGTCCCGAAGGGCCTCGGCCCGGTGGACGCGATCCTCTCGCGCATCCCGCTTCGCGCGCAGGAGCCCGCGCTGGTGTCGGCACCGCTGTTCCACACGTGGGGCTTCGGTGCGTTCCAGCTCGGGTCGCTGCTCGGGACGACCCTCGTGCTGCGTCGCCGGTTCGATGCCGAGGACGCCCTGAGCCAGATCGCCGTCCACCGCTGCACCCAGGTGTTCGCGGTCCCGGTGATGCTGCAGCGGATGCTGGAGCTCCCGGCGGAGGTCCGCGACCGGTACGACACGTCCGCCCTGCGCACGGTGGTCGCGACCGGGTCGGCGATGCCCGGGGCGAAGGTGACCGCCTTCCTCGACCGCTTCGGCGCGGTGCTCTACATGCTGTACGGCTCGACGGAGGTGTCCTGGGCGAGCATCGCCACCCCCGACGAGCTGCGCGCCGACCCCGAGACCGCCGGACGGGCTCCCGTCGGCACGGTGCTGCGGATCCTCGACGACCAGGACCGGGTCGTCCCGCCGGGCACGACCGGTCGGATCTTCGTCGGGAACGACATGCTCGTCGCCGGCTACACCCACGGGCGCGGGCACATCGAGGGCGTCGACGGGTTGCTCGGGACCGGGGACCTCGGTCACCTCGACCGGCGCGGCCTGCTGTTCGTCACCGGCCGCGCCGACGACATGATCGTCTCCGGTGGTGAGAACGTGCACGCCGACCAGGTCGAGAACCTCCTGGCCGGCCTCGCCGGGGTCCGCGAGGTCGCCGTCGTGGGGGTCGAGGACGCCGACCTCGGGCAGCGGCTCGCGGCGTTCGTGGTCCTCGAACCGGGTGCGGTGCTCGACGCCGAGGACGTCCGCGTGTACGTCAGGGACAACCTCGCCCGCTTCGCGGTGCCCCGCGACGTGGTCTTCCTCGACGAGCTGCCGCGGACGAGCACGGGCAAGGTCCTGAAACGGACGCTGCGGTCCATGGGAGAGCCGGTGAGCGCTCCCGATGACGCCGTCCGTCAGTGAGGCGCAGCACCTGATCGTGCTGGGCGCCGGGCCGGGACTCGGCCTGGCCGTCGCCCGTCGCTTCGGGCGCGAGGGCTTCGCGGTGACCCTCGTCGCCCGCCAGGCAGGCCATCTGGCCGCCCTCGCCCGCGAGCTGCACGACGCGGGCGTCGGCGCCGACACCGTGACGGCCGACATCGCGGACCCCCGCGGGTTCCGCCGCGCCCTCGAGGCCCTGGCGCCCCGCACACCCGACGTCGTGGTCTACAACGCCGCCCGCACCGCGGCCGACGGCATCCTGACCACCGACGTCGACCACCTGCTCGCCACCTACGCCGTGGACGTGGTCGGGGCCGTCACGGCCGCGCAGGTGTTCACCCCGGCGATGCGCCGCGCGGGCCGAGGCACCTTCCTCGCCACCGGTGGGCACCCGTCGGTGGCTCCGGACCCCGGGCACGCCACACTCTCCCTCGGCAAGGCCGGCCTGCGTGCGGCGGTGTCGCTGCTGCACGACGAGCTCCGGACCGACGGCGTCCACGTCGCCGGCGTCACGATCGGCGGCGCCGTCGTCCCCGGCGGGGCGCTCGATCCCGACCGCATCGCCGAGACCTACTGGGCCCTCCACACCCAGCCCGAGTCCGAGTGGACCGCCGAGACGACCCTCGACGGCCCGCAGGCCGACACCGCCCCACCCCGGGGACGGGGTGGGGGTGGCGCACCGGACGGCTCCTCCCGGTCGGCGCGCGCGCCCCGGCCCGGGCCGTCCGCCGGCGGCGCGGCGTCTCCCCGAGCGTGAGGACCTCCACCGATGCCGTGGTTCCCCGACTTCCTCACCGCCGCGGAGCCGGCACGCCGGCAGACCCGTGCCGAGGACCGGGCCGACCCGCCCGGCGCGCTCCTCACCGCACTGCGGCGACGCAGCGTCCGCGACCTCGAGACCACCTGGCCGGGAGAGGTGGTCATCCACGACCCGCGGGCCGGGACGGTCCGCGGCCACCGGAACATCCGGGCGTTCGTCCGGCGGAACGGCGAATGGCTCGCCGGGCTCCACGCCCGCACCGAGACCGTCGCCACCACCGCGTCCGGCGGCCGGGCCGTGGTGGAGCTGCTGGCGTACCTGACCCGGGACGGCCGGGAGGTGGCGTGGCCGGTCGCGGTGGTCGCCGAGGCCGAGCACGAGCGCTCGGTGCAGTTCCGCACCTACTCCAGCCGGCAGCCGGTCACCGGCGCCCACCACCTCCGGCCTCCGGTCCTCGCGCCGGAGTCCGGCGGTCCCGACGGCGTCGTCGGCCGCTACCTGGCCGCGCTGGCCGCCGGCGACGCCGACGCCGCCGTGCAGGCGTTCGCCCCGGAGGGGTACCTCCGCGAGCCCGACGCGCCGGAGTACACCCACCGCGGCGCCGCCGAACTGCGCCCGTACTTCGCCCGGTGCTTCGGCGGCGGAAGCGTGCGGCTCGAGTACTGCGCCACGACCGACGACGGCCTGCGGTGCGCCCTCGAGTACAACTGCGACCGCTGGGGTGGCCGCGATCTGCCACCCGAGGCGGGGCTGATGGTCTGCGAGCGCGACATCGGGGGGCGCCTGGCCGCTGTCCGCCTCTACGACGACATCGAGACCCCGGTGCGGGACGCATGAGGGGTTCGTCACCGGGTGGCGGCCGTACGGCGACTCAACGCGCGTGCGGGTGCGGGGAGGGCGGCGTAGAGCTCATCCACGTCGTGGCCTGTTACGCCGGTAGACGGGTTCGTCCGACCAGGTGCGCAGCAGGCACCGAGCGCGAAGCGCACCTACTTCACGTCGTACCGGTCCAGCATCATGACCTTGTCCCAGGCCTTGACGAAGTCCCGGACGAACTTCTCCTCCGACCCGTTCTCCGCGTAGATCTCCGCGACCGCGCGCAGCTCGGAGTTGGAGCTGAAGACGACCTATCTCGTCTCGGCGCCAAGGCCGTAACCTTCCATTGACTTCTTGAAGCCCACAGGATCGGAATCCACGAATGCGTCGAACGAGAAGCTTGGATCGGCCATCACACCCCACGTCCGACGTTTCTGCATCGCGAGGTTC
>NZ_JBVPVA010000115.1:0-2373 GCF_055612215.1 Actinomycetospora sp.
ACACGGCGGGGCTGCTCGCCGGGCTCGGGCACACCGTGGAGCCGGTGGACGTGCGCCTGTCCGACGAGGCGATCGAGGCCTTCCTGACGCTGTGGGCGGTGCTCGCCCTGGCCGAGCCGGTCGCCCCGGAGGACGAGGAGCACCTCCAGCCGCTCACCCGGCTGCTGCGGGCCCGCGGCCGGGAGGTCGGCCCGGCGGCGGCGATGGGCGCCCTGCACGTCGCGCAGGTCGAGACCCGCCGGATCGTCGCGGCCCGCGCCGGGCTCGACGCGGTGCTCACCCCGTCGGTGGCGCTGCCGCCGCGCCCCGTCGGCTGGTTCTCCGCCGACGGCCCGGAGACCGACTTCGCCCGCCAGGTCGCGTTCACGCCATGGACGGCGATCGCGAACCTGACCGGCGAGCCGGCGATCGGACTGCCGCTCGGCTGGCCGGAGGTGGACGGCACGACCCTGCCGGTGGGGGTGACGCTGCGGGGGCGCCGCGGGGAGGAGGCCCTGCTCGTCGCCCTCGGGGCGGAGCTGGAGGCCGCCCGGCCGTGGTCGGGGCGCCGTCCGCCGGTGTGGTGAGGCGGAGCGCCGTCCGGCGCTACGACACGACGTCGCAGGCACTTTCCACTACGGTTCGCTCCCGTGAGCCCGATCGTGACGTTCCTGATCTACGGGGTGATCCCGATCGTCGTCCTGGCGCTCCTGCTGGGCGCCAACGTGCGTCCGTCCGGTCGCCGGGCGGCGCGCTACCGGGTCGGCGACGACTGGCCCCACGACCCGGTGTGGTGGATCGGCAACCCCAAGGGCACCGGCCTGCCCGAGCCGACCGTCGACGCCGTCGGCACCACCGCGACCCGGACGGCCCGAGGAGGCGCACGTGGCACCTGGTGAGACCACGGGACAGGTGGCGCGCCGGCAGGCGGGCTCCGGCGAGACCCCGATCATCAGCGGCGGGGGCCTCGCCGAGGAGCCGGTCGCCGGCCACTCGCGCATCCCGACCGCCTCCGGGCGCATCTCCGAAGCGGCGGACCTCCACTCGGAGGACGACCACGTCCCCTTCTCGTCGTCCCAGCTCTCCCGCATCGACGAGGCCCTGACGCGGACCTCGGCCGAGACGGGGCTGTTGTTCACGCTGTGGGTCGGTGCCCTCGGGGCCCGGACCCGCGAGCGGGCCGAGGAGCTCCACGCCACCCTCGGGGACGCGGCGGCCGACGCCGTGCTGATCGCCGTGTCGCCCGGCGAGCGCGTCGTCGAGGTCGTCACCGGCGAGGAGTCGGTGCGCCGGGTCGACGACCAGGGCGCCAAGATCGCCGTCGGGTCGATGGTGTCGCGGTTCACCGAGGGCGACCTGGTGGGCGGCATCGTCGAGGGCCTGCGCGTGCTGGGCGACCATGCGGGGAGCAAGCACTAGGCGACCACAGGACGCGCCGCTGACGTCTGAGGGAGCGCGAGGCACGAGCGCTCCCTCGGCGTCGGCTTGGCGCGACTAGCTGGCCCCGCTGTCGAACTCGCGCGCCGCGAGGGCCCGGACGATCCCCGCACGCCCCTCGGAGACCAGGCGGCGCAGCGCGGCCGGGTGCTCGTCGGCGAGCCAGCGGTCGGCCGCCTCCACCGTCGCCTGCTCGACGGCCCACGACGGGAAGAGGCCCTGCACCATCGGCTGGGCCTGCTCGGACGAGCGCCGCCCCCACACCGCGTCGACCTCGGCGAAGTACTTCTCGGTGTAGGGGGCCAGCAGTGCGCCCTGGGCGGGGTGCGAGAAGCCCATGATGATCGCGGCGTTGATCGCGTTGGGCAGCGCGTCGTCGTGCACCGCGCGGTCCCACGCCGTCGCCTTGGCCTCCGGCGTCGGGATCAGCGCCCGCGCCCGCTCGGCCATCCGCAACCCGGTCGCGGTGTTGTCGCGCGCCAGCTCGGCCTCGACGTCCGCGCCGCCCGCCGCGCCGTGCGCGACGAGCGCGTGCAGCAGCCGCCAGCGCAGGTCGGTGTCGACGACGAGTCCCTCGAGCGGTGCGGTCTCGTCGCGCCACCCCTGGATCGCCTCGATCGCCTCCGGGGTGAGCACCGACCCGGCCAGCGAGTTGACCATGGCGAGCTGGTGGTCGGAGCCCGGCTCCGCGCGCCGGGCGAGGTCGAGCAGCGTCCCGACGAACGAGGGCCACCCCTGCTCGACCGCCCAGCGCGGCTCGGCGTAGGACGCCAGCGCCGTCTGCGCCTGCAGCAGCAGCCGCTGCACGACGCCGACCTCGCTCTCGGCCGCGAGCCCGTTCAGCACGAGGGTCACGAAGTCACGCGCCCGCAGCTCGGCCTCACGGGTCATCTCCCAGGCCGCCGACCAGCACAGCGTCCGCGGCAGCGGCTCGGCGATGTCGCCGACCCGGTCGAT
>NZ_JBVPVA010000238.1:0-2183 GCF_055612215.1 Actinomycetospora sp.
TCGAACGAGTCGTCCATCAGCAGCCGGCGCAGGAGCGCCACGTGGTCGTCCCCGAAGGCGGTGCCGCAGCTCGCGACCGCCGTCGGGATCCCGGCCAGGTGCATGGCCATGACGTCGGTGTAGCCCTCGACGATGACCGCCTGGCGGGTCTTCGCGATCTCCCGCTTGGCCTTGTCGAGCCCGAACAGCACCTTCGACTTGTGGTAGACGGGGGTCTCGGGCGTGTTGAGGTACTTGGCCTCGATGCGGTCGTCGTCGAAGAGCCGCCGCGCGCCGAACCCGACGACGTCGCCGCCGAGGTCGCGGATCGGCCACAGCAGCCGGCGCTGGAAGCGGTCGCGGTGACCCCGCTGCCCGGGGACCGAGAGCCCGGCCTTCTCCAGCTCGTCGAGCGTGTAGCCCTGGGCGAGCAGGTGCTTGGTCAGCTTCTCCCAGCCGCCCGGCGCGAACCCGCAGCCGAAGGACTCCGCGGCCGCCTGGTCGAACCCGCGCTCGGCGAGGAACTCGCGGGCCTTCTGCGCCTCGCCGGGCTGGGCGAGCTCGTGCGCGTAGAACTCCGCGGCCAGCTTGTTGGCGGCCAGCAGCCGGGAGCGCGTACCGCGGTCGCGCTGGACCGACGAGCCGCCGCCCTCGTAGGTGAGCCGGTAGCCGACGCGGTCGGCCAGCTTCTCGATGGCCTCGACGAACCCCAGCTGCTCGATCTTCATGATGAAGTCGATGACGCTGCCGTGCTCGCCGCAGCCGAAGCAGTGGAACGTGCCGTGACTGGGGCGCACGGAGAACGACGGGGACTTCTCGTCGTGGAACGGGCAGAGGCCCTTGACCGACCCGGGCCCGGCGTGGCGCAGCGCCACGTAGTCCCCGACCAGCTCCTCGATCCGGTTCCGGTCGCGCACCTCCGCGATGTCGGAGTCCCGGATCCGTCCCGCCACGGGGGTCAGTCTAGGACGCCCGGTCGTGCGCCCGGGGCACCTCCGTCAGGAACGCCGTGACGACGGCGAGGGTCCGCTCCGGCTGCTCGAGGTGCGGCAGGTGGCCCGCCTGCTCGACGAGGGTGAACGGGGCGCCGAGCGCGTCGGCGTAGGCCCGGCCGTAGGCGACGTCGACGATGCCGTCGGCCTCACCCCACACCACGGCGGCCGGGACGGTGACGCCGCCGAGCCGACCCCGCAGCGTCGGGTCGTGCATGTACGGGTCGCCCGCGTAGTCGGCGAACACGGCCGCGTTGGCCGCCATCGCCGCCTGCCGCGCGGCCGGCAGCGTCGTCGGGTCGACGCGGAAGCGGTCGGGGTCGGCGTAGGAGACGTCGGCGATGCGGTCGAGGGTCAGGCCCGAGACGTCGGTGATCGGGTGGCCGGGCACCTCGATGCCGACGGCGTTCACCAGGACCAGTCCCCCGACGCGGCCGTCGGCGTCCTGCAGCGCCATCTCCGCGGCGATCCAGCCGCCGACCGAGCTGCCCACGACGACGACGTCGTGCAGGTCCTGCTCGGCCAGCACCTCGAGGTAGCGGCGGGCGACGTCGGCGACGGTGCGGCAGTCGTCGGGGCGCGGGGTGCCCTCGAAGCCGGGGATGGTCGGGGTGAGGACCCGGTGGTCGCCGGCCAGCAGGGCCGAGAGCCCGAGCACGGAGCCCGCTCCCCCGCCGCCGTGCAGGACCATCACCGGGCGTCCGGCGCCGCGGTCGTCGACGACGGGGGCGTACTCCGTCGACGGCGTCGTCGCGTAGCGCGCCATCACGCCGGCGACGTTCTCGGGCGTCATCGGGGCGCCGCCGTCGACCATCGCGCGTAGGTCGCGGAAGTACTGCACGTAGAGGTCGGGGGTGAAGGTGTTGAGCAGGACCGCGGGCTCGTCGCCGGGATTGGCGAAGGTGTGCGGGGCGCCCGGCGGGACCATGACCAACGAGCCCGCGGGGGCGTCGCGCACGTCGGTCCCGACGGTGAA
The DNA here is from genome assembly GCF_055612215.1 of Actinomycetospora sp. Taxonomy (NCBI): domain Bacteria; kingdom Bacillati; phylum Actinomycetota; class Actinomycetes; order Pseudonocardiales; family Pseudonocardiaceae; genus Actinomycetospora; species Actinomycetospora sp. The sequence continues at coordinate 1,948 of NZ_JBVPVA010000238.1, forward strand.
GCGGGCGGTCCCGGACACGACGTAGAAGCCCTCGTCGTGCTGGGCGTGGCGGTGCTGTGGCGGCCCGTCGGTGTGCGGGGCGATCGTGATCTCACCGATCCCGAGCCGGTGCCCGGTCGTCGAACCGTCCTCGAGGATGCGCATGGTCACCGCCCCGACGAGCGGGACCTCGCCGTCGTGCGGCCCGACGATCGACACCAGGGTCATCGCGACCCCTCCTCGGCTTCGTGAGAGTG
>NZ_JBVPVA010000277.1:0-15979 GCF_055612215.1 Actinomycetospora sp.
CAGCTGACCGGTCGCGGCGAGCAGGGTCGAGACCTGGACCAGCGTGTCCTTGCCCCCGACGCCCTCGTTCGTCCAGGCCGCCCGGTACCCGGCGGCCTCGAGGCGGCGGGCGGCCTCGACCTGGCGCGCCACCGGCGGCAGGGTGGGGGTGGGGATCGGCAGGTAGACACCGAGCGGGCCCAGTGCCTCGCGAGCATCGATGACAGCGACTGACGTCATGATGTCAGTGTGCGACATCGTCGATGCGGCTTCACTGTGACCGCACGCGGACCGGCAGGCGCGACAGGCCGCGCAGGCTGTTGTTGAGCCGGGGCTCCGGGTCGCCCTCGAGGTGCCAGGAGTCGACCCGGGCGGCCAGAGCCCGGATCAGCGCCTCGCCCTCCATCCGCGCGATCGTCATGCCGGCGCAGACGTGGGCGCCCGCGCCGTAGCCCAGGTTCCCGGCCGTGCGGCGCCGGACGTCGAAGTCCTCGGGCCGGTCCCAGTGGCGCGGGTCCCGGTTGGCGCCCGCGAACAGGACCATCACCTTGCGGCGGGCGGGGATGACGACGTCGTCCCACACGACCTCGGTGGTGGTGGTGCGGAAGAAGCCGGTGACCGGCGACTGGTGCCGGACGACCTCGTCGAAGGCGTTGCGGGCGAGCGAGGGATCGTCTCGGACGAGCTGCCACTGCTCGCGGTGGCGGGCGAAGGCGAGGACCGCGAACGCCAGTCCGCTCACGGTCGTGTCGACGCCCGCGGAGAACAGGGAGCGGACCAGCTGGGTCGCCTGGTCCTCGGTCAGGCCCGCGGCGGCAGCGGCGTCGTGCAGCGCGATGCCGATCGAGCCGGGGCGCAGGGCCTCGCGACGACACTTCTCGGCGATCAGTTCCGGCACGCCCCGGGCGCGCTCCAGTGCCGCCTCGAGGTGCCGGTTGGCCGGTCCGATCGCGTTGAAGGACAGCGACCCGTAGGCCAGCAGCGCGTCCCGTGTGTCGCCCTCGGCGCCGAGCGCGCGGGGGAACACCACCGACGGGAAGGGTTCGGCGAGATCGGCCACCGCGTCGAACCGACCGAGCGCGACGAGGCGGTCCGCCAGCGCCGCCGCCTCGACGTCGAACACCTCCTGGAAGGTCTGCATCGCCCTCGGGCTCATCGTCTTGGCCACGACCGCTCGGTGGGCGGTGTGGGTCGGCGGGTCGACCTCGAGGATGAGGCTGGGCCTGCGCCAGCTGTAGGCGTCGGTGGTCAGGTCGCCCAGCCCGACGCCCGCGGCCGAGGAGAACCGCCGGTGGTCACGCAGGACGGCGTGGACGTCCTGGTGGCGGGCCACGGCCCAGACGTCGTACCGGGGGAGGTACACGACCGGCCCCGTCTCCCGCAGCTCCTCGAGGGCGGGAAACGGGTCGACGAGGAACGCGTCGGCGAAGGGGTCGAGGTCGGACGTCGGCCCGGCGGTGGGAGGCGCGGTGGAGAGCTCCACGGCGGGGCTCAGTAGACCTCGGGCAGCAGGATGTCCGCCGGTGGGTTCTCCGGGCGGTACTTGCCGGCGCGGGCGCCCTCGTGGATGTCGGCCTCGGACAGCCCCTGCTCGCGGGCCTCGACCAGCTTGTCGGCGTCGAACCACTCGCCGATGGGGTTCTCGGCGAACTCCCGCGAGGCCCAGATCCACTCCTTGGACTCGGCCCAGTCGCCGAAGCAGTCGAACTGGATCTCTACGCCGTTGCCCTCCGGGTCGGCGTAGTACATCGACATCGTGATGCCGTGGTCGAGGCACATGAACGGGGTGATGCCGTGGCCGCGCAGCCGGGTGTAGTTGTCGAGCCACTGCCCGAAGGTCGCGTACTCGAACGCGGTGTGGTGCAGGCCCGCGCTGGTCGGCTTGTCGACGGGCCGGTGCACAGCCGGGTGGGCGATGAGCGCGATCCGGTGGTTGGCCTCGTCGTTGGTGAGCCAGGCGGCCGATTCGGCATAGTGCACCGGGTAGAGCCCGCAGACCAGCCCGTACCAGCGGACCATCTCGTCGAGCTTGAGGGTCAGGAACGTCGCGTGGTGCAGCTTCGGCGGGATGATCGGGGCGTCGCGGTGGTCGGGCATCTCTACTCCTCGGTGGAGTTCGTCGGTCGGTCGAGCGTCGCGACCCAGTCGAGGACGGTCGCGGCGTACTGCTTGGGGTCGTGCTCGTGCATCGAGTGCGGCATGTCGGGGAAGGAGCGGTAGTCGACGCGTCCACCGGCGGCGGTCACGATCTCCCGCGCCCGCCGCGCCTGGTCGTCGGACGAGGCTCCGATCAGGCGCCCGGTCTCGGCGTCGACGGTGCGGAAGTGGTGGGTCTGGAGCACCGGGACCCGGACCCGGGCGAGCATCGAGGCGTGGTCGCACGACGCCGTCGCGGCGCCCGAGACGAACGCCCGGCCCCACTCCGGGTCGTACTCGCGCAGGTTCTGGGGCGGCCCGGCCGCGGGGTCGGCCGTCTCGCCCGGCGGGATCATCGCGGCGAGGTTGCGCAGGATCTCGAAGGGCAGCTCGGCGGGCATCGCGCGCATCAGGCCGTCCCAGTGACCGATCGACCACTGGTCGCCCAGCCACTTGTTCCACGCGGCGAAGACCGGACCGATGGCCTGCCCGATGCCCTGGCCGACCGCCGGCGCGATCTCGCAGGCGAACAGCGGTGGGTCCTCCCACACCGCGGCGCGGACCTGGCCGGGCTTCGCGAACGCCGAGAGCCAGGCCGACAGCACCCCGCCGGAGGACAGCCCGCTGACCAGCGTCGGCCGGCCGATGACCAGGTCGATGAAGCGGACGAGGTCGTTGCCGAAGTTGTCGAGCGTGTAGCGACCCGGGGTCCAGGTGGAGCGACCCTGACCGCGCAGGTCGACCGCGTGGACGTGGAAGTGCTCGGCGAGCAGCCCCATCGCGGCCTCGTACCCCCACCAGGACTCGGACTGCGCCGGGATCAGCAGCAGCGCCGGCCGCGACGGGTCGCCGGCCACGGCGTAGTTCATCCGGACCTCGCCGAGGTCGACGAGGTGCTCGTCGAATGCGTGCGGGACGAAGGTGGCGGCGCGCTCGGCAGCCTCGAGGTACGCGGTCATCGGGCGCTCACGAACCGCTGGCGCAGCCCACCGATGCCGGTGCACCAGCTGACGAGCTCGTCGCCCTCGGCGAGGAAGCGCGGCGGGGTCATGCTCGCGCCGATGCCCGAGGGGGTGCCGGTGAAGACGACGTCGCCAGGCAGCAGGGTCACGACGGCGGAGAGCTTCGCGACGAGCGCGGGCACCGAGAAGATCATGGCGGAGGTCCGGCCCTTCTGGACGCTCTCGCCGTTGACCCGGCACCCCAGCTCGAGGTCGTCGGGATCGAGCCCGTCGCCGCGCAGCTCGTCGGCAGTGACGAGGGCGGGACCGACGGGGGAGAACCCGGGGTAGGACTTCCCCATCCCGAACTGCGCGGGCGGTGCCGCGAACTGGGTGACGCGGTCGGAGAGGTCCTGGCCGAGGGTGAGTCCGGCGACGTGGTCCCAGCCGTCGGCCTCGGCGATCCCGTGGCCGCCCGCCCCGATCACGGCGACGAGCTCGACCTCCCAGTCGACGTTGCCGGGCGAGAGCCGGATATCCCCGACCGGTCCTGTGAAGCTCGAGGGGTACTTGGTGAACACGACCGGATCGGTCGGCAGCGCGAAGCCGGACTCGGCGGCGTGGTCGCGGTAGTTCAGCCCGATCCCGAAGACCTGGGGCGGGCGCGGCGTCACCGGGCCGAGCGCGGCGAGGTCGACGCGTGCGGTGTCGGTGAAGGACACCGTCGCCGCCCAGGCCCGGAACTCGTCCCAGCGGGCGTACACGGCCTGCGGGTCGGGGTCGGGCCAACCCGCGCCGGCGGCGTCGATCCCGCGCGGCTCGTCGGGATCGGCGCCTGGTTCGAGCAGCACGAGGCGGCCGTCGAGGTTGGCGATGCGCATGGGGGTGCCTCTTCTCTAGACGAGCGCGGTGACGCCGTCGGTCAGGCCGAGCAGGGCCCGGCCGTAGACCTCGGAGGAGATGGCCGGGCTGATCACGGCGTGGCGGGAGGCGACCTCGGAGTCGCGCCAGATGCGCTGCAGCGGGCTGGCCTCGGCGAAGGAGCCGGCTCCGTGGGCCGAGATCAGCACGCGGATGGCCTCGCGGGCGTTCTCGATCGCCGCCCCGGTGTCCATGCGGACCCGGGCGCGGGCGACGTAGTCGGGGTAGACGCCGTCGGCGGCGGCCTGGTCGATGTCGGCGGCGGCCCGGTAGGCGAACAGGTGGGCGGCGTCGACGAGCGAGGCGGCCTTGGCCACCGCGAGCTGCACGGTCGGTGCCTCGGTCTGGGTGTCGTAGAAGGTGTAGGACACCGAGCGCTTCGGGGCCTTCTCGATCACCAGGTCCAGCGCGGCCTGCGCCAGGCCCAGCTGCGGGCCGGCCAGGACGATCGCCGCGACCGGCACGAACGCCGACCGGTAGAGGGCCTCGTCGGTGTGCTCGGTGGCGTACCGGCCGCCGATGGCCGCCGGGATGGAGAGCACCCGGTGCTCGGGGATGACGATGTCGCGGGCGACGAGGGTGTTCGACCCGGTGCCGCGCATGCCGGCGACGTACCAGGTGTCCTCGATCGTCAGGTCGGTCATCGGGACGAGGGCCAGGCCCTGGTCGACGATCTCCCCGCGGTCGTCGGGAACCGGGAACCCGACGACGGCCCACTGCGCGTGCAGACAGCCCGACGCCCAGCCCCAGGAGCCGGTCACCCGGTAACCTCCGTCGATGCGCGTCGCCTCGGCCGAGGGTGCCAGTACCCCGGCGATGCGGTTGCCGGGCGAGCCCTCCCACACGTCGCGCTGGGCCTGGTCGGGGAAGAGGCCGGCGAAGAAGGCGCAGACGTTCATCAGCGTCGAGGCCCAGGCGGTCGATCCGCAGCCGCGGGCGAGCTCGCGCGAGACCTCGAGCTTCGTCCGGATGTCGGTCTCGAGTCCGCCCAGCCGCTTCGGCCTCATGATCGAGTACAGGCCGGCCTCGTCGATGATCGTGATGTTCTCCTCGACGACCCGGCGCTGCTCCTCGGTGCGGGCCGCGTTGCGGGCGAGGACCGGGACGATCTCCCGGGCCCGACCGACGAGCTCGGCGCGTACGGCACGGGCCTCCTCGGACGTGCCGGGGCGATCGAGCGAGCAACCGGACGTGGACATGGACAGCATCGGGGACCTCCGATCAGGGCCACGTCGGCGTGACCTGCGTCTCGCCTCAGCTAAACTGCTATCTTATAACCTGTCAACGGGTCGTCCTCTGACGACGTGGAGCATCGGGAGGTGGCCGGGTGACGGCTGAGGTGAGCCGGGGGGTTCGCTCCGTCGCGTCGCGCAAGGCCTCGGCGGTGGACCTCGTGCTGCACGAGATCCGTCGCTCGATCCTCAGCGGCGAGCTGCCGCCCGGCGAGCCGTTCACGGTCCCGGCGCTCACTGAGCAGCTCGGCGTGAGCCACGTCCCGGTGCGCGAGGCGCTGCGCCAGCTCGAGGCACAGGGACTGATCACGTTGAGCCCCTCGCGCAGCGCCACCGTCACCCCGCTCGATGCCGACGACCTGCGGGCCATCTACCGGCTGCGCACCACGGTCGAGCCGGAGCTCGCCGCGCTGTCGGCCCCGGGGCGGACCGACGCCGAGATCGACGAGCTCGACGACCTGGTCCGCCGGACCTTCGGCGACGTCCTCGGGGAGGCGTTCTGGGCGCCGCACCGTGCCTTCCACGCGGCGTTGATCGAGCCGGCCGCGAGCGTGTGGGACCGGCGGATGCTCACCCCGCTCTGGGACGCGTCGGAGCGCTACACGCGACTGGTCTTCGATCCGGTCGAGGAGCCCGAGTCCTTCGCCTCGCACCGGGCGCACGCGCACGACGAGCTCGTCGACGCCGCGCGGTCCCGGGACCCGGAGCGGGTACGCGCGGCCGTGCGTGAGCACCTCGAGAACAACCTGTCGACGATGCTCGAGGGCCTGAGCACCGTCGAGAGGTCGCGCCGACGCGCGTGACGCGCGGCCCGGGCCGGCCGTGCCGATCAGCGGGTCGATGACCACCCGGCGACGAGGTCGTCGATGAACTGATCGGTGACGCGTTCCCGTGTGAGGAACCGCTGGAAGATCACCGGCCCGCACAGCCGGGCGTACTCCTCCGGGCCGACCTGCAGACCGGAGGGCTCGAGGAGCTGGTTCAGCGCGCCGCGGATCTGCGCCACGGTGTCGTGGAGGGCCGCGCGACTGGTCGGGTCGTGGTCGGCCTGGGCGATGAGCGCGGTGAGTGGTCCCGCGTTGGAGGGATCGTCCATGTCGTCGCGCAGTCGGCGCAGGAACGCGCCCACGATGTCCTCGGGGGTGCCCGACGCCTCGGGCATGGCGTCCATGGCCTGCTCGAGGACCAGGTCCACGAACAGTCCCTCCCGGGATGGCCAGTGCCGGTACAGCGTCTGGCGGGTGACCCGGGCCCGGGTCGCGAGTTCGCTGTAGGTCACGGCATCCGGCCCCTCGTCGGCGAGCAGGCTGCGGGCGTGACCCAGCACATGGGCCCGGGTCCGGTCGATCCGCGGATCCCGCGCCATCCCGCCCGCTGTCTCCTGCGTCATCCGCCTACCATACGTCAAGCTTTTTATGAAACATGATGTCCTCTAGAGGACAGATTGTATGCTAGTCTCGCGTCATGGTTCGAGCAACAGTCCCCCCGGTCGCCCCAGGCGCCCGCGTCGTCACCGACCCGGAGGGAGTGGACGGTGCCGAGCACTGGTCCGCGTACCTCGAGGGCACGTCGTACGACGTCGACGTCTCGTACATCCACCTGAGCACCACCCGGGTGGACGTCGGACCGCCGCTGCACACGCACCCGTACGCCGAGGTCATCCTGATCCGGCTGGGCCAGGCCGTGTTCACCGTCGGCGACGAGCAATTCCTGGCGCGGGCCGGCCAGACCCTCGTGATCCCGCCCGAGACGCCCCATCGTTTCCGCACCCTCGATTCCGGCCGCTACGAGAGTGTCGCCGTGCATCTGAGCCGCGAATTCGTCAGCACGCTCCTCGAGAACGCCAACGACTTCCGATAGAGCGCAGAGCCGAAGCAGTGAGCAGGCCCGAGAAAGCTCCACGAGAGGACCACCGTCATGAGCGAGCCCGTCACCGTGCTCAACCTGATCGCCATGCCCGCGAAGGCCGCCGACGCCTTCGTCGACGCGTGGCCGGCCAACAGTGCCGCCCTGGCTGAGGCCCCCGGCTTCCGCGGCACCCGCCTGCTCCGCGCGATCTCCCCGGACGACCCGTACCAGGTGGTCAACGTCGCACAATGGGACAGCGTCGAGCAATGGCGAACCGCCCTGTCGGGCGTGCAGTCCGACAGCGAGCGGCGCCGCCTCGCCGAGGCGGCCGGCATCACGCCGCAACACTTCTTCTACCACGTCGTCTCCGTCACGCCCGATCCCGTGGCGTCGAAAGCCGCACCATCGACAACCGTCGTCAGCCCGAGCTGACGTCACGAATGCTCGCCAAGGAGTTCAGATGTCCAGCACGACATATCTCAACCGAACCGACCACCTGCTCGCGCTGATGAAGAGGGGAGACGACGCCTTCAACGCCCACGACTTCCAGGGCATGAACGCGGTCCACCACCCCGACATGATCGCCCACATCACGGGCAACGCCGGGCCGCTGTACGGACGCGCGGCGCACGTCGCGGCCATGGAGCAGTTCTTCCGCATGTTCCCTGATGTCCGCGTCCAGAACGATCCGTATCCCGTCCGGTTCGGGAGCGGTGACTGGATCACGGTGGTCAGCCGGACCACGGGAACCTTCTCCGGCGAGTTGACCCTTCCCGACGGGACCACGGTCCCTCCGACCGGCAAGGCGTTCGACGTCGACTTCGGCCAGACGGTCCGGTGGGCCGGTGACCTGGTCGTCGAGATCTCCGCGTTCTGGGACGCCGCGCTGCAGGCTCGGCAGATCGGCATCGGGTAGGCCGACGGGGTCATCCGGCTGCGGCGCAACCGACACGGTGGACGGTCCGATGCGAGCGGGTCGCCACCGACGCGACGAGATCACAGGGTCGTGCTCGACCAGAACGCCAGCGCCGCGAGCAGGAGGAGCGCACCGTTGAGCCACAGGTCGCGTGTCTCGCCCCGGGACACGTGGAAGGTCCCGGCAAGAAGTTGCAGCACGAGCAGGCCGATCGCCGCCACCGGCGCCAGGGCAGGCGCCACCCCGGTCAGGGGTGGCAGGACAAGGCCGAGAGCGCCCAGCACTTCGACGGCGCCGAGGGCGCGAACGGCGCGCATCGGGACGACGTCGACCCAGGCCATCATGGGTTGCAGTTGCTCGCGGCGCCGAGCCAGCTTGAGGACGCCCGCATAGAGGTAGAACACCGCGAGCATCGCGGCGACGACCCAGTAGACGACGGTCACGACGCGTACTGGTCGGTGATGACGGTGGCGTAGCGGGCCATCAGCGCTTCGAGCTCGTCGGGAGCCGCGTCGCGCAGCTCCCGGAAGTAGTGGGTGTATGCCGCTGGGGTGAAGGTGGTCAGGACGCGGGCGGGTACGCCGCCGGGATTGGCGAAGGTGTGCGGGACCCCGGGCGGCACCATCACCAGCGTTCCGGGTCCGGCGTCGTGGTCGCGGTCGCCGACGGTGAAGCGCAGCAGCCCGGAGATGACGTAGAAGCCTTCGTCGTGGGCAGCGTGGCGGTGCTGCGGGGGCCCAGCCGTGTGCGGGGCCAGCGTGCCCTCGGCGATCCCGAGCCGGTGGCCGGTGGTGCTGCCGTCCTCGAGGATGCGCATCCGCACCGCCGGCCCGATCTGGAGCGACTCGCCGTCGTCGGGTCCGACCACCGAAACCTCTGCCATACCGACCATGCTTGGGCGGCCACCGGCGGGGCGTCCAAGACCTGGTCAGGACGCCCGATGTCCTACGGCTATCGTCCCTGCTCGTGGAGTTGCGCCTGCTGCGGTACTTCGTCACGGTCGTCGACCAGCGGCACTACGGCCGCGCGGCCGCGCAGCTGCACATCGCACAACCGTCGCTCAGCCGCGCCATCAAGCAACTCGAGCGGGACGTCGGGGCGGTCCTGCTGGATCGGTCGCCGGCCGGCGTGAGCGTGACCGCGGCGGGCGCGGCGCTCTACGACGAGGCGCGCACGGTGCTCGGTCAGGTCGAGCACGCTCGAGCGCGGGTGGCGGCGGCCGGCGGTGCGACCACGCTGAGCGTGGGCAGTCTGGCCGGCGCGGTGGACCACGCGGGTTCCTCGTTGGTGACGGCCTTCCGCCGGCGCCACCCCGATGTCGACGTCCGGGTACGCGAGTCCGATTTCACCGACCCCAGCTGCGGTCTCAGGGCAGGCATGGTCGATGTCGCGGTGACCCTCGCGCCCTTCGACACCTCCGGTCTGACCGTTCACGTGCTGCGCTCCGACCCGGTCGCGGTCGTGCTGCGCGCCGACGACGATCTCGCGAGCCGCTCGCAGCTGACGATCGACGACCTCGCCGGTCGGGCGTGGTTCCGGTTCCCCGAGGGCACCGACCCGGTCTGGACGGACTACTGGACCGGCGGCCGCGACGGGCCCGTCGTGCGCACGGCCCACGAGTGCCTTCAAGCGGTGCTGTGGAATCGCAGCGTCGGCCTGATCCCCCTCACCCATGACCTTCCCGACGGCCTCGCCGCGGTGCCCCTGACCGACCATCCCCCATGCCGACTGGTGCTCGCCTGGAACGAGCACGACACCAACCCCCTGGCCCGATCGTTCGCGCACGTCGCCGCGACACTGCCCTGGTGATGCCGAGTTCGGCCGCTGCTCTCCCGATGACCTGAGCGAATGCGCGGTCACTCCCGGGCTGACGTGATGGGCGTGCCGGGTGGCCTGCAGGCGACTAACCTCCGCCCCGTCGACATCGAGGACCGGCCCGAGCCCGGTGGCGTCCCGCGCTACCCGAGCGAATGGACCAGAAGTCCCGACGAGTCCAGCAGGCGAGAGAGGCGGTCCGTCAGTGTCCGAGACGTCCGAGCGGTCCGGGCTGCAGGTCGACGACCACCTGCGAGCGTTCGTCGAGGACGAGCTGCTCGCGCAGGTCGAGCTGACCGGCGAGGAGTTCTGGTCGATCCTGGCCCGCCTGCAGGAGCGGTTCGCGCCGCGGATCGCGACGGCGCTGGCCGAGCGCGACGACCTCCAGGGCAAGATCGACGCCTGGCACGGCGAGCACGGCGCGGGCTCCCGGGACGACTACGAGAAGCTGCTGACCGATCTCGGCTACCGGGCCCCGGAGCCGTCGCGCGTCCCGACGATCGACGTCGACCGGGTCGACCCGGAGATCGCCGAGGTCCCCGGCCCGCAGCTGGTGGTCCCGTCGACGAACGCGCGGTTCTCGCTCAACGCCGCGAACGCCCGCTGGGGCTCGCTGTTCGACGCGTTCTACGGCACCGATGCGCTCCCGCTGGACCACGAGCTCGCGAAGGGCTACGACGAGCAGCGCGGCGCCCAGGTCATCGCGGCCGCCGACGAGCTGCTCGACGAGCTGTTCCCGCTCGAGCGGGGGAGCCACGCCGACGTCACCGCCTACCGCCCCTCCACCGACGGGCTGGCCGCCGACACCGCGGACGGCACGGTCGGCCTCGCCGACCCGTCCGCGTTCGCCGGCTTCAACGCCCCGGACGGCGACGGCAAGGGCAGCGTGCTGCTCGTGCGCCACGGCCTGCACGTCGACCTGGTGATCGACCCGTCGACCCAGGTCGGCGGGCAGCACCACGCGGACGTCAGCGACGTCGTGCTCGAGTCGGCGGTGACCACGATCGTCGACCTCGAGGACTCGGTCGCGACGGTCGACGGCGAGGACAAGGCCCTGGCCTACCGCACGTGGCTCGGGCTGATGACCGGCGACCTGGTCGCGGAGTTCACCAAGGGCGGCGAGACCGTCACCCGGCGGGTCAACCCGGACCGCGAGTACACCGCCCCCGACGGCTCGGCGCTGACGCTGCCGGGCCGCTCGCTGATGCTGGTCCGCACCTGCGGCCACCACATGACCACGAACGCGGTGCTCACCGCGGACGGCGAGGAGGCCAACGAGGGCGTGCTCGACGCGCTCGTGTGCGCCGTCGCCGGTCTGTACGACCTGCGCGGCCTCGGACCGCACACCAACTCCCGCGCCGGGAGCGTCTACGTCGTCAAGCCCAAGCAGCACGGGCCGGAGGAGGTCGCGCTGACCGTCGAGCTGTTCGCGGCGATCGAGGAGGCCCTCGGCCTCGAGGCGAACACGCTCAAGATCGGCATCATGGACGAGGAGAAGCGGACGACGGTCAACCTGTCGGCCTGCATCGGCGCGGCCGCGCACCGCGTCATCTTCGTCAACACCGGGTTCCTCGACCGCACCGGCGACGAGATCCACACCTGCTTCGCCGCCGGGCCGGTGCTGCGCAAGGGCGACATGAAGTCCACGGTCTGGCTGCAGACCTACGAGGACCGCAACGTCGACGTCGCCCTCGCGGCCGGCTTCGAGCACCGTGCCCAGATCGGCAAGGGGATGTGGGCCAAGCCCGCCGCCATGGCCGAGATGCTCGAGCAGAAGATCGGGCACCCGAAGGCGGGCGCGAACACGGCGTGGGTGCCGTCGCCGACCGCCGCGACGCTGCACGCGCTGCACTACCTGCGCGTCGACGTACACGCCGTCCAGGAGGAGCTCTCGAAGCGGGAGACGGCCGACCGACGCCACCTGCTGGAGCTCCCGCTGGGCGACCCGAGCACCCTCTCCGACGACGACGTGCGCCGGGAGCTGGAGACCAACGCCCAGTCGATCCTCGGCTACGTCGTGCGGTGGGTGGGCATGGGCATCGGCTGTTCGACCGTGCCCGACCTCGACGGCGTGGGGCTGATGGAGGACCGCGCGACGCTGCGGATCTCCAGCCAGCTGATCGCGAACTGGCTGGAGCACGGCGTCGTCGACTCCCAGACGGTGCGGGACACGTTCGCGCGCATGGCTGAGCTGGTGGACGAGCAGAACGCGGGCGTGGACGGCTACCCGCCCATGGCGCCCGACCTGGAGGGCAGCGAGTCGTTCCAGGCCGCCCTCGAACTGGTCTTCACGGGCGGGACCGAGTCCAACGGCTACACCGAGCGCCCCCTCACGCAGTGGCGGCGGAAGGCGAAGGCACACGCCTGAGACCGGTCGTGCTCGCTCCGGCAGCGCCGTGACGGGGTGACCGGTAGGCAGCCCGTGCGGGGCCGATTCCGTCTCGACGACGGTTCCGAAAGTGGCTCGTCGGTCCGCGCAGCTGCTCGTAGCGTCGTCCCGTTCGGCGCCGGCCGGGTCGCCGGAGGCGTCGTGTCCTCGGGGACGTCGACCTCGGTGATCGGAGGGCTCAGCGGTGAGTCGTTCGGCGCCCCCGGGGTCGCGTACCCGGGACGACCGTCGGTCCCCTCGGCCGGGGGAGGAGCGCCACGAGCGGTCGATGGACACCCGCCGAGCCATCGTGGTGGCGGCGGCGGAGCGGTTCGCCGTGGTCGGCTATCACGGCGCCCGGCTCAGTGAGATCGTGTCCCTCAGTGGGGTGACCAAAGGCGCGATGTATTTCCACTTCCCGAACAAGGAGGCGGTGGCGGACGCGGTGATCGCCGCGACCGACGAGAGCTTTGCTGCGTTGCTCGCGGATCTCACGGCCCACGAGTGGGATCCGCTCGACACCGTGGTGGTGCTGACCGAACAGGTCGTGGACCGGGTGCGCCACGACCCGGTGGTGCGGGGCGGCGTCCGGCTGCTCAACGATGCCGCCGTGGCGGTCCGCCACGGGGCGGCGCACTACCGGTTCGCCGAACAAAGCGTCGCCGCCCCGCTACGGGAAGCGGCGGCGGCCGGGGCGCTGCGCGAGGGGGTGGACGTGGCGGTGCTGGCCCGCCAGATCGCGACCTTGATGGCCGGCCACAACCTGATCTGTGGACGCAGCGGCACCCTTGGTGAGCTTCCCGCCCGGGTCACGGCCATGTGGGACGCGCTGCTGCCGCTGATCGCCTCCGAGGACTGGCTCGACCAGCACCGCAACCGGGCCTGAGCCCCTCGGACCGTCCGTCGCGGCTGCGATCCCGGCCCCATCACGCGCGCTGACCAGGCGGTCCCCACGGAGGCCGGGCAACCGACCGGCGGGTGGGTGTGGCTCGGCCACCGGTGCCGCGCTGCGGCTTTCGGCGGTTCCATACCGGGCGCCCCGCTCGTATCGTGACTCGCATCGCGAGGATCGCTGCTGGTCCTCGGCTCGCCCCAGACCACGGCGAGCGCCCCACGGCTCGCGGTGTACGGAGCGGGAGTGCCCGATGAGCGAGCCAATGCGCGACAATGCCCGGGGCCAGCCGCTGGTCCGCACCAGCGATGTCGACGACCTGGTGGCGCGGGTCACCGCGATCATGTCGAGTCACACGGTGGCCCCGGCCCGCGCGGGCGGGTTCACCGCCCTGGTCTCCGGGGTGCACACCCCGGGGCTGTCCCTGCTGGAGATGGACTACGGGATGCCGGTGCGGCTGAGCGCCGATCCCCTTCCCGACTACATCGCGGTGTGCCTGCCGTTGACCGGGTCGCTGACCGCGCGCCACCAGGGTCGCCGGCTCGACGCGAGCGCCGGGCGGACGGCGTTGGTGGGGACCCCGGCCTCGGAGCTGGTCATGGACTGGGACGAGGCGCTGCGGCTGCTGGTGCTGCGGGTCGACCTCGGCGCGCTGCGCTCCCTGGCGGCCCGGCTGATCTCCGACGAGCCCGAGGAGCCCGACCTGCACTTCGACCCGGCGATGGACGCCCCGGAGATCACCGCGGCGGCGCTGGGGCAGGCGCGGCTGATGCAGCGCACCCTCGCCGACGCCGGACCGGAGGCGGTGAACCCGTTGGTCGCGGCGCAGTTACGGGAGCAGGTGATGTGCACCCTGCTGCTGGGTCAGCCCAACAGCTGGAGCCCGGCGCTGCGGCACCGTCCTGAACCCGCCCACCGCTCGATCGTCGCCGAGGCGGCGAACCTGATGCGCACCCACCCCGACGAGCCGCTGACCATCGAGAGCGTCGCGCGCACGGTGGGGTTGTCGGTGCGAGCGCTGCATGCGGGGTTCCGCCGTGAGCTCGACCGGTCCCCGAAGCAGTACCTCCAGCAGGTGCGCCTCGAACGCGCGCACGCCGACCTGGCCGCGGCCGCGCCGGGCAGCGGGGTCCGGGTCATCGACGTCGCGCACCGGTGGGGTTTCAGCCACCCCGGCCGCTTCGCCACCACCTACCGACACCACTACGGCGAGGCCCCCGCCGCCACCTTGGCCCGGCCACTGCACTGAGCGTGCAGGCGGCGCGCCGATTCCGCACCGCAGCCCCGGCCGTAAACGGCTCTGGTTCGACACGACGGGTGCCTAGCGTCGTGACCCGCGCCGTCGTGAGCGGGCCGACCCGGCGCACCGCCCAGTTCGCGCGCACACCGGAGAGGAGCGTTTCGCTGATGTCGTCACTGCTGGCCGGGCTCGATCGGGCCGTGGACAACGCCACCCACCCTCTGGACGGTGACAGGACCCGAGACGCGGTCGGGCCCGACCAGTACCGGATCACCGTGCTCGAGCACCAGGTCGAGGGCCTGACCCGCGCGCTGCACAGCCGGGATGTGATCGGGCAGGCCAAGGGCATCCTGATCGCCCACTTCGGCCTCAGCGCCGACGAGGCGTTCAGGTTGCTGTCGCGATGCTCCCAGCACACCAACACGAAGCTCGCCGAGATCGCCTCGGCCTTCGTGGCCCGGGTCCGCGAGCGCGGCCCGGCGCAGCCGGAGCAGTGCCGGGTCGTGACCGAGGTCCTCGAGGGCCTGCTCGCCCGGACCGAGCGCGTGACGTGAACCCATGACGACTACGGAGCGTAGAACCAGCATCACGATCAGCCCGTCTCGAACCTCGACCGACGATGGTGCGTCGACCGACGCACAGGCGCGCGCCGAGCTCGAGGCCACGCTGTCCCGCGAGTACCGTCTCCAGGCCTCGCTGAACCACGCCCTGGGCACCGACGCCCCGGAGCAGGGACTCGCCGAGGTGCTCCACGAGCACCTCCGCCTCGCGGTGGCCGTGGAGGACCCCTTCGGGCGCGTCCTCGCCAACGCGGGTGCCGGGGCGGCCTATCAGCGGTTGACCCGCACCCAGCGCGATCGCCTGCTCGAGGCCGCGCGGCGGTCGTCGGCGCCGCTGCGGACGCGGGACCGGTGGGCGAGTCCGGCCACGGCGCGCGGCGTCCTGCTGGGCGTGGTCGTCGTCCTCGACCCGGAGGGCACCCTCGAGCCCTCCGGCACGGAGGATTCCGGGTTCGGCGCCCGACCCGGAAGCCCCCGGGCCGCCGCGTTGCGAGCGATCGGTGTCGCGACCGGCGCGCTCGCCCTGCACCTGCTCCACCGTCGCCACCTGGCCCGCACCGAGCTACGGCTCCACCACGACCTCGTGGAGACGGTGCTGGCCGAGCCCGCCGGGGACGACCTGCAGGCCGAGATCGACCGCCGGGTCGGGCGCGCGTCGGCGTTGAACCACGACCTCACCGGTCCCCACCGGGTGTTGGCCCTGCGGCCTCGTGACGGGTGCTGGCCCAAGGGCGCGGCCATCAGTGACCTGCTCGAGCGGGCCGCGCGCACCCTCGAGATGCCCTTCCTGGGGACGCTGCAGGGACAGACGGCGATCCTCGTGTGCGGGACACCCGGCTCGTGGCTCGACGGTGAGGGGTCCGCGACGGCTCCGTGGTCGGACGGCGCCGGCCGTGGTGGTCAGCGCGAGGACGACCGGAGCCGGCGGGCCGCGCGATCCGGAGCGTGGTGGCAGGTCGTCCACGACGCCTTCACCCAGGTACTGCCCGACGCCCCCGCCATCGGGGTCGGCGGCTACGTGGAGCACCCCGAACACCTCCCTCGCTCCTACCGCGAGGCCGTGCAGGCCCTCACCGTTCGTCTGCGCCGGGCCGACCCGCCGGGGCTGGTCGCCTTCGAGAACCTCGGCCT
>NZ_JBVPVA010000432.1:0-4819 GCF_055612215.1 Actinomycetospora sp.
TGTACCAGCCGCGGCTGGGTGACGGTCGCGCGCTGCTGCTCGGCGAGATCGTCGCCCCCGACGGCACCCGGCACGACCTCCACCTCAAGGGCTCCGGCCGCACCCCGTTCGCCCGCGGCGGCGACGGCCGGGCCGCGCTCGCCCCGATGCTGCGCGAGTACGTGATGGGCGTGGCGATGCACGCGCTCGGCGTCCCGACCAGCCGCGGCCTCGCCGTCAGCACCACCGGCGAGCGGGTGCCCCGCGACGGCGGGCTGCTGCCCGGCGCGGTCCTCGCGCGGGTGGCGTCGAGCCACCTGCGCGTCGGGACCTTCCAGTACGCCGCGGCCGCGGGCGACACCGACCAGGTCCGTGCGCTGGCCGACCACGCCATCGCCCGCCACCACCCGCACGCCGCCGACGCCGAGGAGCCCTACCTCGAGTTCTACCGCAGCGTCGTGGACGCGCAGGCCGCACTGGTCGCGCGGTGGATGCTCGTCGGGTTCGTCCACGGCGTCATGAACACCGACAACACGACGATCTCCGGCGAGACGATCGACTACGGGCCGTGCGCGTTCATGGACCGCTACGACCCCGGCACGGTCTTCAGCTCCATCGACCACGCGGGGCGCTACGCCTACGGCAACCAGCCGCTCATCGCGCGCTGGAACCTCGCCCGGCTCGGCGAGTGCCTGCTCCCGCTGATCGACGAGGACTCCGAGACGGCGATCGCGAAGGCGACCGAGGTCGTCACGTCCTTCACCGGGCGTTACGACGCGTACCACGGGGCCGGCATGGCGGCGAAGCTCGGGATCGCCGGGCCGGACGCCGAGCTCGTCGAGGACCTGCTCGCCCTCCTGGCCGCCCAGCAGGTCGACTGGACGACGTTCTTCCGGGCCCTGCCGCGCGGCGAGGCCCGGGACCTGTTCCTCGACCGCGAGGCCTTCGACGCCTGGGCCGCCCGCTGGGAGGCGCAGCGCGACCCGGCCGCCGAGCCCGACCGCGTCAACCCGGTGTACGTCCCGCGCAACCACCTCGTCGACGCGGCCCTGACCGCCGCCGAGGCCGGGGACCTCGCGCCGTTCCACGAGATGGTCGACGTGCTGCGCCGGCCCTTCGAGGAGCGTCCCGGGCTCGAGCGCTGGACCGAGCCCGGCTCGGGTCCGTTCGTCACCTACTGCGGGACCTGAGCCCGGACAGCAGCCCGCCGACGACGAGGCTCGCCGCGCCGGCCGCCGCGAGCAGCACCGGCAGGCCCAGCGACGGCACCAGGCCGCCGACGACGACGGGCGCGACGATCGCCCCGAGCGCGCCGACGACCATCGTCGCGGACAGGGCGCGGCCCGGGGCCTCGGGCGCGACGTCGGCGGTCCAGACGGCCAGGGCCGCGGCGCCGGTCATGTAGGCGGGGGCGAAGACCGCGGCGGCGAGGACGACCAGCCCGGGGGAGCGGCCGCCGAGGGCGAACAGCACCAGGGCGACCCCGAGGACGAGCAGGCAGCCCGCCGCCACCCGACCCGGGCCGAGGCGGACGGCGAGCGCGCCGGTGGCCAGGGCGGCCAGACCGAGCACGCCGATGACCACGAACAGCGCGGGCCGGGCGTCGGCGGCGAGTCCGGCCGACCGCGCGACGTCGGCCGCGTAGGTGAACCCGAGCGCCGTCGTCGCCTGGTAGACGACGGCGTACACCGCGGGTGCGGCGAGGGCGAGCCGGGGCAGCCGACGGGTGGTGCCGCCGCGTCGGACCGGCGGCGCGGCCACCCACCGGAGGTTGAGCGCGGCCGCGGCCGTCGAGCCCAGGGCCGTCGCCGCCCAGACCACCCGCCAGTGCTCGCCCGCCAGGACGGCCACCAGGCCCGTGAGCACCAGCCCGCCCGAGGTCCCGGTGCTGATCACGGAGAGCAGCCCCGGCCGGGCAGCGGGGTGCGCGAGGGCCTCGACGAGGTCCGAGTAGGGCGCCCAGACCCAGCCCGCGGCGCTGCCCGCGAGCACCGCCCCCGCGGCGAGGACGCCCGGGGACCCCGCCAGCACGACGAGCAGCGCGCCGAGCGCCCCGCACGCGCCCCCGACGGTGGTG
Source organism: Actinomycetospora sp. (assembly GCF_055612215.1). Classification (NCBI taxonomy): domain Bacteria; kingdom Bacillati; phylum Actinomycetota; class Actinomycetes; order Pseudonocardiales; family Pseudonocardiaceae; genus Actinomycetospora; species Actinomycetospora sp. The sequence continues at coordinate 2,057 of NZ_JBVPVA010000432.1, forward strand.
GGGGCCCGCGGGCCGCGGCGCGCGGCGAGCACCGGCGCCCCCACGATGCCCACCAGGAAGCCCGCGAAGGTGCCGCCCGCGATGAGACCCAGGAGCGGGTCGGAGAGGCCCGTCGCCGAGATCGAGGGGTCGCTGCGCAGGGTCGGGAGCGTGAGCCCGAACGTGAAGCGCCCCATCCCGAAGGCCACCCCGACGACCGCCGCCCCGGCGGCGCCGAGCCGCCACTCCACGGTCCGCACGGCGCCGATCATCCGGCACCGCCCGAGCCGTCCGTGCCGCCGGAGTGACCGGAACCTCGCCCGATCGGGGGGTGCGTGTCCCCGTTCGGAGGCCATGGGCGACGATCACGGCGTGGAACCGGACACGGGGCACGGCGGGGTCGACACGGCCGCACCCGAGTCCGGACCGGTGGCGCCGGCCGTCGTCGGGGACCGGTTCGAGCTCGGCGAGCGCCTCGGCCGGGGAGCGGCCGCCACGGTCTACCGGGCCCGCGACCGCCTGCTCGGGCGCGAGGTCGCGGTCAAGCTCTTCGCCCCGGGCGTCGGGACCCTGGAGTCCGCCTCGGTCCGCCGCGAGATGCAGGCGACCGCCCAGGTGGTGCACCCCGGGGTGCTCGAGGTCTTCGACGTCGGCGAGGTCGACGACCGGGTCTTCCTCGTCACCCGCCTCGTGCCCGGGGGCTCGCTGGCCGACGCGCTGGAGCGGGGGCCGCTGCCGGTCGAGGTCGTCGTCGGGCTGGCCGGGGAGCTGCTCGCCGCGCTCGCCCACGTCCACGCGCTGGGGATCGTGCACCGCGACGTCAAGCCCGGGAACGTGCTGCTCGACCCGGATCCCGAGGACGATCCCGAGGCCGCGGGCGCCGGGCCGGCGCGGGTCCACCCGGTCCTCGCCGACTTCGGGGTCGCGGCGATGGCCACCGCCACCACCGTGCACGGCCAGGTCACCGGGACGGCCGCCTACCTCGCCCCGGAGCAGGTGCGCGGCGAGGCGGTCGGCTCGCCGGCGGACGTGTACGCGCTCGGCCTCGTCCTGCTCGAGTGTCTGTCCGGTCGCCGGGAGTACCCCGGGGGACCGGTCGAGTCGTCGGTGGCCCGGCTGCACCGCGACCCCGTCGTCCCCGACGACCTGCCCGACGCGCTGCGCGACCTGCTGACGGCGATGACGGCGGCCGCGCCCGGCGACCGCCCGTCGGCGTCGGAGGCCCGCGAGGGGCTGCTGGCGCTCGCCGGACCGCTCGGGCTCGACGAGGAGACCCTCGCCGTACCGGCCGCGGCGATCGCGTCGGACGCCACGCCCGCGGCCCGCTCACCGATCGTGCTCGGCGTCGTGCGGGCCGGCTCGGCGGCGGCGACCACCGCCACCGTCGCCGGCGGCCCGGCGGCAGCGACCACGTCGGCCCCGGTGTCCCACGCGGAGCCGCCCACGGGTCCGATCCGGACGGCCTCCCCACTCAGGCCCCGGACGGTGCGTCGGGGGCTGCTCGTGGCCGTCGTCGCGGTCGTCCTCGCGGGCGGCGTCGTGGGCGGGGTCGCGCTCACCGGCGGGTCGACCCCGCTCGCGGCCCGCCTCGGCATCCCGGTCCCGGCGTCGCCGGCCTCACCGCCCGCGGCGCCCCCGGCCGCGCCGGTGGCCGCCGGTCCGGCCGACCCCGGCTCCGTCGTCCCGGGCTCCGCGGCAGCGGCGTCCCCGGCCCCGGCCGCTCCCGAGGACCCCGACGGGGGCGACGCCCCGCTGCCCGTCGCGCCCGTGCCCGCGCCGACGGCGCCCGGCGTCCCGCCGGCCCCGACGCCGTGCCGCAGCGTCGTGACCTCGCTCGCCGGGGCGGGGGCGACGGCGCGGATCGTGTTCACCAACCGGGGCGACACCGCGTGCACGCTGCGCGGCGTCCCGGCCGTGCGGTGGGTCGGGGCCGGCGGGAAGGCGGTCGGTGCCCCGGCGACCCGGGTCGGCGTCGCGGGCGCCGCCCTCACGCTCGCCCCGAACGGCTCGGTCGCGGCGACGCTGCGGATCGTGCCGGTGACCGAGTTCGCCGCGAAGAACTGCGACGCCGTCGCCGTGCGGGGCCTCACCGTCCGCGCGCCCGGGACCGCCGCCGCGGCCACGCTGCCGCGCGCCGGGAAGGCGTGCAGCGGGACGATCGCGAAGCCGCAGCTCGCCGTCACCCCGGTCGGGGCCCTGTAGCGCCCGGTCGCTCCGACCGCCCGCCGGCTCAGGTGCTCTCGGCGGCGTCCAGGGCGGCGGTGACGATGCCGTCGGCGTCGATGCCGTGGATGGCGTAGGCGCTCGCGAGGTCGGAGGACTGGCCGAAGGCGGTGACGCCGAGGTGGCGGGCGCGGACGCGGTGCACCCCGGCGAGGAAGGCGAGGGTGTGCGGGTGGCCGTCGATCACGGTGACCAGCGGGGCGGCGCGGTCGGCGGGGAAGGCGGCGTCCAGGACCCGATGTCCGCCGCCCTGGACGGCGCGGAAGAGCAGGTCGGCGCTGGTGACGACGACGACGTCGGCGGGCACGCCGAGCGCGTCGAGCCGGTCCGCGGCGGACACGGCGGCGGGCACGGTCGCTCCGACGGCGGCGATCGTCACCCGCGGCCGCGTGTCGGCGCGGCGCAGCAGGTAACCGCCGCCGACGACGCCGCGGCGCCGGCGTTCGCGGGCCGCGGGGTCGGCGGGCACGGCGGCGAGGCCCTGGTCGACCGGAGCGGTCGACAGGCGCAGGTAGGTCGAGGACCCGTCGGGGCGGCCCAGCCGGGACAGCCCGTCGAGGT
>NZ_JBVPVA010000466.1:0-8936 GCF_055612215.1 Actinomycetospora sp.
GAGCCGCTTGAGCGCCTCGCGCACCGGGCTCGCCGAGCTCGCCGAGGACACCGCCGCGCTCGACGTCACCACCCTGAGCCGCGAGGAGCTCATGCGCTGGGACATGCGCGTGCACCGCTCGATCTACCGCGCCGCGGGCAACCCGCACCTCGAGGACACCCTGGTGCGCTACGACAACCTCGCGACCCGCATCTTCTGCCTGTTCCTCGACCGGATGCCGGACTTCGACCGGCACGTCGGCGAGCACGTCGGGCTGCTGCGCGCGATCGCCGACGGCGACGGCGAGCTCGCGGCGACGCTGTCCCACGAGCACGTCGTCGGGTTCGAGAAGGCGATCCGCGCGGTCGTCTGACCGCGCCCCGTCGGTCCCCGCGCTCACGCCGGCTGCACCGCCCGCGCCGGCCCCGCGCGGCCCAGCTCGGCACGGCGCAGCCGCCCGAAGGCCCGCGCGCTGCCCATCCCGAACACCGCCGTCGTCGTTCCCGACGCGTCGGTGTACCGCGCCGTGAAGCGGTCCTCGGGGTCGCCGTCGACGATCTCGACGCGGTCGTCGGGACCCGGGTGCCCCGCGAGCTGCAGCGTCCGGCCGTACTGGTCGGACCAGAAGTAGCCGGAGGGCCGGAAGGTCACCGTCGTGTGCCCGGCCAGCAGGTTGGTGGCCGCGACGTCCGCCTGCTCGCCCGCGCTCGTCCAGTGCTCGTGGCGCCGGGTCCCCTCGGTGGCGCCGTAGCGGGCGACGTCCCCGACGGCGACGACGGTCGGCACGTCGGTGACCATCCCGGCGTCGGTGTGGACCCCGTTGCCCAGGCGCAGCCCGGAGCCCTCGAGCCACTCGGTGTTGGGGACGATCCCGAGCCCGGTGACGACGACGTCGGCCGGCAGGACCGTGCCGTCGTCCAGCTCGACGCCGGTGACCCGCGCGCCCCGCCCCGACGGCGCCGTCCGCAGCCGGGCGACCGACCGGCCGTGGCGCACGTCCGTGCCGTGCGCGGAGTGCAGGGCGGCGCAGCACCGCGCGATCCGCTCGCCCAGCAGCGCCGCCAACGGGAGCGGCGACGCGTCGAGCAGCGTCACGTCCAGGCCCATCCCGCGGCAGGTCGAGGCGACTTCGGCGCCGAGGAACCCGGCCCCGACGACGACCACGCGCGACGTCGAGTCCGTGAGGGCGGACCGCAGTGCGACGGCGTCGTCGAGGGTGCGCAGCACGTGCACACCCTCGACGCCCTCGCTGCCGGGCAGTCGCCGCGGCCGGCCCCCGGTGGCGACGACGACGCCGTCGGCCCCGATCTCGTGCCCGTCGGCCAGCCGCAACCGCCCGGCGTGGGCGTCGAGCTGCTCGACGCGGGCCCCGAGGCGCAGCTCGAGGGCGAGCTCGGCCTCGTCGTCGGTGTCGAGCAGGGCGAGGTCGGCCTCCCCCTGGGTGCCGGCGAGGAACCCCTTGGACAGCGGTGGGCGGTCGTAGGGGGTGCGGGCGTCGTCCCCGACGAGCACCAGCCGCCCGTCGAAGCCCGCGTTGCGCAGCGAGCGCGCCGCCCGAGTCCCGGCGACCGAGGCGCCGACGACGGCGATCGTCCTCACGCGACACCCCGCTGCGCGTCCGGCGTGGCGGTGACTGCGTCCGCGTGTGCCGCGACGGCCTGCTCGAGGTCCGCCCACACGACGCCGTCGGCGACCATGACCGTGTAGGTGCGCACCGGGCGCTTGGCCGGTGGGCCGGAGGGCTCGCCGGTGTGCAGTGAGAAGAACGCCTCGTGCAGCGGGCACTCCACCCAGCAGCCCTCGAGGTAGCCGTCGGACAGCGAGGCGCCCTGGTGGCTGCACGCGTCGTCGAGGACGAAGACCTCGTCGCCGGCGCGGAAGACCGCGACCGGGCTCGGACCGGGGAAGCGCACGCCTTCGCCCTCGGGGATCTCGTCGATGTCGCAGAGACGGATCATGTCTCTCTCCAGAGAGAAGTGGTCGGCGCGGGGGCCACATCGCTCGTCGCGCCGGACACGGACTGACAGGGGGTGCACGCGGGAACTCGGCGTGCCCGAGAATGTGAAGGGTCCGAGGAGCGTCGTTGCGTCATACGCACTTCGATGCTCAATGCGCAACGCACACGGTGGGAGACGGCGACCCCTCCTGTCAAGGGGTACGCGCGGGTCATCTGTGCGAACGGCGCTGCGAGATCCTCACGATCGCCCAGCTTGACAGCGGGTAGGGCCGTCTCTCATCGTTTCTGTTGCGCAGTGAGCGCCGTGTTGCTCTTTATGCAACACGAGCCCGACCGGCACCGGGAGTGTCCCACCGATGACCACGAGCGAGCTCTCCGCGGACACCGCGGGCCAGGAGCTGCCGGCCAGCCTGCGAGAGACGCTGCCGGGGCGGTGGTACACCGATCCGGCCGTCTTCGCGGCCGAACAGGCGCTGATCTTCGAGGCGGGCTGGGTCGCGGCGGTGCTCGCCGCGGACGTCCCGCGCCCCGGTGACTTCGAGACCGTCGAGGTCGGGCGCGAGAGCGTCATCGTGGCGCGCGGGCGCGACGGGGGCGTCCACGCCTACCTCAACGTGTGCCGCCACCGCGGGGCGCGGCTGTGCACCCAGGAGAAGGGCTCGGTGCGCCGGTCCTTCCAGTGCCCGTACCACGCGTGGACCTACGGCCTCGACGGATCGCTGGTGACGGCGCCGAACATCGCCGGGATGCCCGACGTCGACCGCACCGCGTTCGGCCTGCACCGCGTCGCCGTGCACGAGTGGCTCGGCTACGTGTGGCTCTGTCTCGCCGACTCGCCGCCGTCGTTCGAGGACACGGTCGTCGCCGACGTGACCGCGCGGCTCGGCTCCCCGGACGCGATCGTCGGCTACCAGGTCGCGGACCTGCGGCTGGGACGGCGGATCACCTACGACGTCGCGGCGAACTGGAAGCAGATCGTCGAGAACTTCATGGAGTGCTACCACTGCGGGACGATCCACCCCGAGCTCACCGAGGTGCTCCCGGAGTTCGCGGACGGGCTCGCGGCCCAGTACTTCGTGGGCCACGGGGCCGAGTTCGGGGCCGAGGTGGACGGCTTCACCGTCGACGGGTCGGCCGGCCTGGAGCGTCTCCCCGGGATCGCCCCCGAGCAGGACCGCCGCTACTACGCGATCACCGTGCGCCCGCAGGTCTTCATCAACCTCGTGCCGGACCACGTCGTGTTCCACCGCATGTTCCCGGTCTCCGCGGAGCGCACGATCGTGCGCTGCGACTGGCTCTACCTGCCCGAGGTGGTGGACTCCGGGGCCGACCTCGACCGCTCCGTGGAGCTCTTCCACCGCGTCAACCAGCAGGACTTCGACGCCTGCGAGCGCTGCCAGATCTCCATGGACTCGCGCTCCTACGCCCGGGGTGGGGTCCTCGTGCCCAGCGAGCACCACATCGGCGAGTTCCACGACTGGGTGCGCGAGCGCGTCGGCTTCGAGAACTAGACAGGACGAGACGATGACGATCCCCGACCAGCCCGAGCTGGGCCACGTCCCGACCGACCTCGACGAGGCGTTCCGCGTCGCGGACCGCCTCGCCGTGCACGGCGCGGACTGCGTGTGCCCACCCTGCGCCGGACGGCTCCCGGGCCTGCTCGCAGAGCTCGCCCGTGCCCTCGGCGCCTGAGGGCTCTTCCACCGGCCCCGGCCCATGATCACCGGAATGACGAGGTCCTGAGGCCTCGGCGGCCACAGCCTCGTCGTCTCGGTGATCTTGCCCGGCGAGAGCGCCGAGTGGGCTGCCACGCCTGTCGCGGGTGCCCTCGGAGTCCACTCGGCCGGTGCTCGGGCCCGGCCACGGCACGCTGAGTGGACCCCCACGGCTGCCTCAGCAGCCCCGGGGGTCCACTCGGCGGCGGCGCGCGCGCCTACCGGCGGATGCGGGCCATCTCCGGGTCGACCAGCGGCTCTGCGGCCACCTGCGCCCGGACGTCGCGGTCGAAGTACCGGATGTCCACCGGGGTCCCGACCTCCAGCCCCGCCGGCAGCCACGCGTACGCGATCGGCCGGCCGATGGTGTGCCCGAAGGCCGCCGAGGTGACGTAGCCCGACGGGACGCCGTCCACGAGGACCGGCTCGTGACCGAGCACGACCTCCGCGGGATCGTCGACGGTGAGGCAGGTCAGGCGACGCGTGACGGTGGTGGCGTCGACGCCGTCCAGCGCCTCCCGGCCGACGAACGGCCCCTTGGTGGCGGGCCGGACCGCGAAGCCCACGCCCGCCTCGTAGGGGTCGTGCTCGCTGGTCATGTCCGCGCCCCAGGCGCGGTAGCCCTTCTCCAGGCGCAGGCTGTCGAACGCGGCACGCCCGGCGGCGATCACCCCGAGCGGACGCCCGGACTCCCACAGCACGTCCCAGAGCCGCTGCCCGTGCTCCGCCGCGGTGTAGATCTCCCAGCCGAGCTCGCCGACGTAGGACACCCGCATCGCGATTACGGGGATGCCAGCGATCTCGGCCCGGCGGCAGCGGAAGTAGCGCAGGCCCTCGTGGGAGAAGTCGTCCGGCGAGAGCGGCGCGACCAGGTCGCGGGCGAGCGGGCCCCAGACCCCGACGCAGCAGGTGCCGCCGGTGACGTCCCGGACGGTGACGGGCTCCGGGTGACGCCGCGCCTCGCGGCTCAGGTACTCGAGGTCGAGCGGGCCGTTCGCCCCCACCTGGAAAAGGTCCTCGCCCAGCCGTGCGACGGTGAGGTCGCTGCGCACGCCACCGGCCTCGTCGAGGGCCAGCGTGTAGGTCACCGACCCGACCGACTTGTCCATCTTTCCGGTGGTCAGCCGGTCGAGGAACGCGACGGCGCCCGGCCCCGCGACCTCGAGGCGCGTCAGCGGCGTCATGTCGTACATCGCCACCCCGGTGCGGGTCTTCCACGCCTCGGCGGCCGCGACGGGGGAGTGGTACCTCGCCGCCCACGGCTCGCGGGGTGGGGGCTGCCACGCGGGGGGGAGTTGCGCGACGAGGTCGGCGTTCGCCTCGTACCAGCGCGGGCGCTCCCAGCCGTGCGACTCCGCGAAGACCGCCCCGAGCTCGCGCTGCCGCGCGTGGAACGGGCTCACCCGCACCCCGCGAGGCGAGGTCCGGGGCGCCAGCGGGTGGATCACGTCGTAGATCTCGGCGAAGTTCTCCTGGGCGGTCTCGGAGACGAACGCGTCGGTGGTCTCGCACTCGGCGAAGCGGTGCACCGAGCAGCCGTGCAGGTCGATCTCGCTGCGGCCGTCGACGAGCAGCTGTGCGACGGCGCGGGCCACCCCGGCCGAGTGCGTCACCCAGACCGCCTCGGCGATCCAGAACCCCGCGACGTCGGGCGACTCGCCGATCAGGGGGCCACCGTCGGGGGTGAACGAGAAGACGCCGTTGAAGCCGGTGTCGACCTTCGTCTCGCCGAGGGCGGGCAGCAGCAGCCGGCTCTGCTCCCACACCGGCGCGAAGTCCTCCTCGGTGAACGGCAGCATCGAGGGCTGCCGCGACTCGGAGACGCTGTCGACCTCGGGCAGCTCGTCGAGCGAGACCGGCATCGGCCGGTGGGCGTAGGAGCCGATCCCGAGCCGGTCGTGGTGCTCGCGGTAGTACAGGTCCTGGTCCTGATGGCGCAGGATCGGCAGGCGGGCCTCGACGGCCTCGTCGTTGCGCCCCACGAGGTCCGGGACCTGCCCGGTGAACGCGTACTGGTGGGCGAGCGGCAGGAGGGGCACCGGCATGCCGACCATCGCGCCGATCGCCTGGCCCCAGAACCCCGCGCAGCTCACGACGACGTCCGCCGCGAACTCGCCCGCATCGGTCACCACGCCGGTCACGCGGCCGGCGTGCTGGGCGACCCCGGTCACGCGCACCGACCCGTGGAACACCGCTCCGCGGCCCTCGGCGCGCCGGATCAGCGCGGTCACCGCGCGGGAGGCCTTGGCGAGTCCGTCGGTGGGGGTGTGCAGACCGCCGAGGATGCGGTCGCGGTCGAGCAGCGGGTGCAGGCGCGCGCACTCCTCGACGTCGACGACCTCGGCGGGCACGCCCCACGAGGTGGCCCATCCCTGCTTGCGGTGCAGGTCGGTGAGGCGCTCGGGCGTCGTCGCGACCTCGAGGCCGCCGACCTGGTTGAAGCACCAGTCCCCGTCGCCCGGCGCGCCGCCGAGCTCGAGGAACTTCTCGACGGTGTAGCTCGCGAAGCGGCTCATCGTCCGCGACGCGTTGGTCTGGAAGACGAGGCCCGGGGCGTGGGACGTCGAGCCGCCCGGCAGCGAGAGCGGGCCCTGGTCGAGGACGGTGACCCGGTCCCAGCCGCGGGCGGTGAGCTCGTCGGCGAGGTTCGCGCCGACGATCCCGGCTCCGATGACGACGACGCGGGGTGTGGTGCTCATGCTTCGGCCCTCTGCTGGTCGGTGGGGCGGGGGCGGAACTCGGTGGTGGCGTCGAGGAGCCAGTCGGCGACGTAGCCGGCGTACGAGGTGCGGACGGCGAGACGGAAGCCGTCGGGTTCTGCGGTGAGCAGGACGCCGCTCTGGCCGAGCAGCGTCTGAGCGGCGGATCCGGGCGGGAACGACGCCGGGCGCAGGTCCAGCGCGCAGCCGTGCGCGAGCAGCGCGCGGGCCCCGGCTCCGCGCAGGCGGACCCCGGTGCGCTGGGCGGAGACGTCGACGGCGGCGCCACCGTGCGGCCCGACGACCGCGTGGAGCGCCTCCTCCCAGGCCCGGGCGGGTCGCTCGCCGGTGAGGAGCCACTCGTCGGGGCCGAGCCAGACCGCCCGCCCGCCGGCCACCACGGTCCAGGTGTTCGGCAGGGTCGGGAGGGTGCCGCCGACGACGTCGCGCAGCGCCGCCGCGTCCACCGCGGCGGGGTCGACGCGCAGGTCGACGGCGTTCGTCAGGGGCTCGAGCTCGATCGCGAGGTCGGTCCCGGCCGTGGCGAGCTCGGCGGAGAGCGCCGTGAACGCGTCACGGTGGGCCTCGAGGGGATGGGTGGGCAGCAGGGTCGCGTCAGCCATCGCGGCGCGCTCCTTCCGGATCGACCAGGACGGTCTCGGCGATGCGCGCGGGCACCAGCGTGGTGCCGACGGGGACGTGCACGACCTCGCCGATGCGCTCGCGCCCGGCCCGGACGAGCGCGAGCGCGAACGGCCGGCCGAGCTCGGCGCTGTGGTAGCTGGACGTGACGTGGCCGAGCATCGGCACCGGGGGCGGCGGGAGGGCCCCGTCGTGGCAGAAGGAGACGATCTGGGAGCCCTCGGGCAGCTTCGTCGCCGCGTCCGTGGGCAGCAGCGAGACGAGGTGCTTGCGCGCCGGGTCGTGGTTCGCGGCTCGGGCGAAGGAGCGCCGTCCGACGAAGTCGGTCTTCTTCTTCGAGACCGCCCAGCCGAGGCCGAGGTCGTGCGGGGAGACGGTGCCGTCGGTGTCCTGCCCGATGATCGGGTAGCCCTTCTCGGCGCGCAGGACGTGCATCGTCTCGGTGCCGTAGGGCGTGATGCCGTCCTCGCGGCCGGCCTCGAGGAGCCGGTCCCACAGGGCCGGCGCGTACGTCGACGCGACGTTCACCTCGTAGGCCAGCTCCCCGGAGAAGGAGATCCGGGCGAGCCGCACCGGGACGCCGTCGAGGACGCTGTCCTGCCACGTCATGAACCTGAAGGCGTCGTTGCTGACGTCGAGGTCGGGGAAGACCCGGCCGATCACCGCGCGGGAGCGGGGCCCGACGACGGCGAACACCGACCAGTGGTCGGTCACCGACGTGAGCCGCACCCGCAGGTGGGGCCACTCGGTCTGGATCCACTCCTCCATGCGGTCGAGGACGGCCGCGGCGTTGCCGGTGGTCGTCGTGACCAGGAAGCGGTCCGTCGCCAGGCGCAGGACGGTGCCGTCGTCGACGACCATCCCGTCGTGCCCGCACATGACGCCGTAGCGCACGCGGCCGACCTTCAGCGAGCTCATCAGGTTCGTGTAGAGGTGGTCGAGCAGCACCTCGGCGTCGGGACCCTGCACGTCGATCTTGCCGAGCGTGGAGCCGTCGAGGATCCCGACCCCGGTCCGCACGGCCGCGCACTCGCGCAGCACCGCGGCGGTCATGTCCTCGCCGGGCCGCGGGTAGTGCCGCGGCCGGCGCCACTGCCCGACGTCCTCGAACTCGGCACCGAGGGCGACGTGGCGGTCGTGGACCGCGGTGGTGCGCACCGGGTCGTACAGCGCGCCGCGCTCGCGCCCGGCCAGGGCCGCGAACGCGACGGGGGTGTAGGGCGGGCGGAACGTCGTGGTGCCGAGGTCGGCGACGGGGCGGCCCAGGAGCTCGGCGGTGATGCCGGCGGCGAGCAGCCCGGAGGTCTTGCCCTGGTCGTGGGCCGTGCCGATCGTCGTGTAGCGCTTGATGTGCTCGAGGTGGGTCATCCCGGCGCCGACGGCGCGGGCGATGTCGGCGACGGTGGCGTCGCGGGCGAGGTCGACGAACTGGCGTGCCGGGTCGCCCTCGGTGCGCCAGAGCACGCGCGGGGGCACCTCCTCGTCGGGGTCGACGGCACCGGTCGCGGCACCGACCACCTCGACGCCGGGCACCGGCGCGCCGGGGACGAAGGCGCCCCGGGCCGCGTCGTAGGCGAGCTCGCCACCAACGTGGCTCACGAGGTGCACCGCCGGGCTCCACCCGCCGCTGACCAGCAGCAGGTCGCACGGGATCTCGGTGCGGTCGTCGCCGACGACGACCGCGGTGATCCGCTCGGTGCCGCGGGTCCCGCGCGCCGTGGTGTCGGCGGTGACCTCGATGCCGCGCTCGGCGCAGCGTCGGGCGCGGTCCGCCGGGAGCTGGGGCCGGGCGTCGAGGACGCGGACGCGGGCGCCGGCGTCGGCGAGGTCGAGCGCGGCGGCGTAGGCCGAGTCGTTGGTGGTGGCGACGACGACGTCGCGGCCGGCGAGCACGCCGTGGCGGTGCAGCAGGTCGCGGGCGGCCGAGGCGAGCATGACGCCGGG
>NZ_JBVPVA010000555.1:0-2564 GCF_055612215.1 Actinomycetospora sp.
GGAACGCGCCCGGAGCTGCGAGGTGTGCCCCTCGGCGAGTCGGGGCGGCCGAAGCCTGCGCCCCCTTTGATCACGGGCACACCAGGCCGCCCCACGGGCCCGCGGAGCTGCCCCACGTGCTGTTGATCAACGGGGAGGGCCTGGGCGAGGGCCTGGCCGCGCCGGGAAGGCCCTGGCGACCGACCTCAGCGCGCCGGGAGCGCGACCGCCGTCACGAGAATCCCGCCGTCCACGGCCCATCGACCCTCGAACGCCGACACCACGACCCCGTCCACCGTCGGCCCCTCGACCAGCAGCCGCGCCCGGAACGTCCCGTCCGCCGCGGCCACCAGCTCGGCGTCCTCGAACCCCAACCAGCGCCCCGTCAGCGGGAACCACGCCTTGTAGACCGACTCCTTCGCCGAGAACAGCAGCCGGTCCCACGACACCTCCGGCCGCGCGGCCGACAGCGCCGACAACATCGACCGCTCCCCCGGCGACGACACCGCGTCGAGCACCCCGCGGGGCAGGGCGTCGTGCACCTCCGCGTCGATCCCCACCGACCGCACCTCCGAGCGCCACGCCACCGCCGCGCCCCGGAACCCGCGGGTGTGCGTGATCGACCCGACCACCCCGTCCGGCCAGACCGGCGCCCGCTTGTCCCCCACCGGCACGGCCTCGGCCGGCGCCCCGAGCGCGGCCAGCGCCTCCCGCGCGCAGGTCCGCGCCGTCGTGAACTCCGCCCGCCGCGACGCCACCGCCCGCTCGACCGCCGGTTCCTCGCTCGGGTGCAGCGGGCCCGCGTCGTCGTCGGACCCGCAGGCCACCGCGACCACCGAGTCCGGCAGCACCGACGACAGCAGCGCTACCGCCACCGTGCCCCCTGCGCGACGGCCCACGCCGTGAACGGGTCGCGCTCCTGGGCCGGCGGCGCCGGCAGGACCTGGCGCAGCGGGCCGCGGACGAGGCCGTGGCGCTCCCACTCGCGCGGGTAGCCGACCGACACCTCCTCGAAGCGCACGCCGTCCTCCCACGTGGTGCGCGGCAGGTGCAGGTGTCCGTAGACGACCGCGGCCGCGTCGTACTCGACGTGCCAGCGCGCGGTGGCCGCCGAGCCGCACCACAGCGAGAACTCCGGGTGACGCAGCACCTGCAGCGGCAGCGCCGTGAGCGGCCAGTGGTTGACCAGCACCGTCGGCATCCCGGCCGGGCGGGCCGCCAGCCGCTCCCGGGCCAGGGAGAGTCGCTCGGCGCACCACTGCGGCGGCCCGGGGAACGGGTCGCTCGACATGAGGATCTCGTCGGTGCACACGACGCCGGCCTCGCGGGCGACGTCGAGCGCCTCGCGGTCCCCGAGCCCGACCATGTCCGGGCGCATCCGCCAGGAGTAGTCGTAGAGCAGGAACAGCGGACAGATCAGCGCGGGCCCGCCCGCGGTGCCGTCCGGGTCCCACACCGGCCACTCGTCCTCGGGCGTCAGCACCCCGCACGCCCGGCACACCTCGACGAGCGCGGCGTAGCGGGCCGGCCCGACGGCGTCGGTCTCCTCGTCGCGCTGCGTCCACAGCTCGTGGTTGCCCGGCACCCAGATCACCCGCGCGAAGCGCCCGGCGAGGGTGGTCATGGTGCGGCGCAGGTGCTCGATCCGGTCCCCGACGTCGCCGGCGACGATGAGCCAGTCGCCCGGGTCGGTGGGGTGCAGGTCCTCGACGACCGCCTCGTTCTCGGTGCGGTTCACGTGGAGGTCGCTGGTCGCGAGCAGTCGGGGAGCCATCTCACCGATCACGGTAGTCGGCGACCGGTACCGACCGGGCACCATCGCGCGACGCCGGGCGCCGTCTGCGTCACGATGACCCCGTGCCGCCCCGCCACCTGACGTCGCTGCCGCTCCCGCGTCGCCTCCGGTCCGCGATGGCGGAGACCGACTTCGACCGGGCCGGTCTCCTCGAGGGCCTGAGCGGGCGGGAGCGCCGCACCCGGGTCGAGGTGCTGGACGCGCTGGCCCGCGACGGCGTCGGGGTGGAGACGATGCGCGACGCCATCGCGCGCGACCGCCTCGGCCTGCTGCTGCTCGAGCGCACGCTCGACCCCGAGGACGGCTGGTCGATGGCCTCGATCTGCGAGCACACCGGGCAGGACCCGGAGGTCATCGCGAAGTGGTTCCGCGCGTTGGGACGCCCGGTGTCCGCGGACCCCACCGAGGAGATGTACACCGACGAGGACGCCGAGATCGCGCAGCGGATCGAGGGCTACCGCGCGCTCGGGTTCACCGACGAGGAGATGCTGCCCGTGGTCCGCGCGATCGGGCGCGGGGTGCTGAACATGGCGGACGCGCTCGGGTCGCTGATCGGGGAAGCGCTGCTGGCGGCGGGTGAGCCCGACTCGGAGACGGCGCTGCGCTACGCGATCGAGGCCCGGCGCTTCGCCGAGGAGGACGCCCTGCACCTGACCCACCTGGTGGCCGTGGCCCTCGCCGACCGCATCCGCTCCCACGCCGTCGCCCTCGAGGAGTCGACGGCGGGGCGGCTGCAGGGCGCGCAGGAGGTGTCGGTGTGCTTCGCCGACCTCGTGGGGTTCACCGACCT
>NZ_JBVPVA010001014.1:0-2856 GCF_055612215.1 Actinomycetospora sp.
TTCCTGGTGAACGTCCCGGTCTGCCTCGCGCTGCTGGCGCTCGGACCGGTGCTGCTGCCCGAGAGCCGCGACCCCCGTCCCGGACGCTTCGACCTGCCCTCCGCGGCGCTGGCCCTCACGACGATGCTGCCGGTGGTCTACGCGCTGAAGTCGGTGGCGACCGACGGGGTCACGACGGCCGGCGTGATCGCGGGCGTCGTCGGGGTCGGCTCGGGCATGTGGTTCGTGCACCGCCAGCGCACGGTGGTCGACCCGCTGCTCGACCTGCGCCTGTTCGCCCGCCGGGCGTTCTCGGTGTCGGTGGCCACCAACCTGCTCAGCGTGTTCGCGCTGGTCGGACTGCTCGTGCTCGTGCCGCAGTACCTGCAGCTCGTGGCGGGGATGTCGCCGCTGGCGGCCGCGCTGTGGCTCGTCCCGGGCACGCTCACCGGCATGGCGGGTGCACTGGTCGCGGCCCGGGTGGCCCGCCACGTCGAGGTCCGGCGGCTCATCGTCGGCGCCCTCGCCCTGGCGGCGGTCGGGTTCGGGGCACTGGCGCTGCTCGGCGTCGGGGCCGGGCCCGCGGCGGTCGTCGTCGGGATGGCCCTGGCGGGGATGGCGGTCGCGCTCGTCGAGACGCTGACCACCGACCTGATCCTCGGGTCCGTGCCGGCCGACCGCGCCGCGGCCGCGTCCGCGATCTCCGAGACCGGTTTCGAGCTCGGCGGGGCGCTCGGCGTCGCGGTGCTGGGCAGCGTCGCGGCCGCGACCTACCGGGCCGGACTGCCGGCCGGCGTCCCGGGCGACACCCTCGGCGGGACGCTCGCGGCCACGGCCGACCCGGCGCTGGTCGCCGCCGCGTCGGCCTCGTTCACGACGGCGATGGCCGTGGTCGGCGTCGTCGCCGCGGCGGTGCTCGCCGGTGCGGCGTTCCAGGCCCGGCTGCTGCGTGCGCCGGCGGACGTCAGGTCGGGAAGTCGGCCTTCCGGATGAGCGCGTGCACCCCGGTGGTGCGGTCGACCACCTGGGAGACCTGGAAGTCCGTGGCCGCCGAGAGGTAGGCGTAGGCGACCGGGGCCGCCATCCCCCGGTCGCCGACGAGGAACGCGAGGGCCCGCCGGACCGCGTCGCGCATCGCGAGGTCGAGCGAGGTCTGGTTCCCACCGCCGTCGGGTCCGTCGGGGTCCGACAGCCCGATCGGCACCCAGTGGGTCGGGGTCTCGCCGAACGGGAACGTGAACGCGGCCTTCGGGGCGGGCCCGCCCGGCGGGATGGTCGTGAGCCGCACGGTCGCCCGCAGGGAGCCCTCCATCGCGGTCAGCGCCACCTCCCCGTCGCCCTGGGCCATGTGCGGGTCGCCGGTGAAGAAGAGCGCGCCCGGCACGCGCACCGGCAGGTAGAGGCGCGACCCGACCACCAGGTCGTTCACGTCGAGGTTGCCGCCGGTGTCGGTCGGCGGGACCGAGTCGACCTGCGCGTCGGTGTCGCGGGCCACGCCCATGATCCCGAGGAACGGGGCGAGCGGGAACGTCGCCGGACCGAGGGCGCCGACGAGCCCACCCGGGCCAGCCTGCGCGGGCGTGAACACGCTGACCTCACGGCCGGTGTTGAACCACCGCGCGAACTCGGGCCGGCCGTCCCACGCCTCGGGGAGCTCGCCGGGCAGGGCGCCCTTGCCGTGGCGGTTGGAGACCACGCCGTAGGGGACCCGGAGCTGCAGGTCCAGGACGTCGACGGCGAGGGTGTGGCCGGGCTCGGCGCCCCGCACCGCGATCGGGCCGGTCACCACGTGCGGGCCCGGGCCGTCGTGCGGGGTCTGGCGGGCCACCGTGGCGGCGTCGGTGAGGACGTCGGCCGCCGCGACGCCCTGGCCGGTGAAGTAGGCGACCGGGTCCTTGCCCTGGTCCTCGAGCACGCCCTCGTGGGAGATGGTGTCGACGACGACCGTGGCACCGTTGTCGACGGTCGCCACCGGGCGGGTCCCGCGAGTCGGCAGGTGACCCCAGAGCACGGAGGTCGGGGTCGCCGGGACGTAGTTCGGCGGGGCGCCCCCGGTCAGCGGCTGCAGCACCGGGATCGTCGACGCCGGCGCCGACGGAGCTCCCGACGACGGCCCGGAGCAGGCGGCGGCCCCGAGCGTCGCGACCCCGGCGCCGGCCAGCAGGAACCCGCGCCGCCCGAGCGCGCCCCGCAGCGTCGTCGCCCACCGTTCGCCCTCGTCCATCGCGTGCCCCCAGCCTCGACCGATCCGCGTACACCCGACGTACCGGGCAGCTGATCACGCGGAGGTCTCGCCCGGATGACGCCGTGTTGCGGTGGGGCTACGGGGCGCGAGCGGGCCGACGGTCCAGCAGCGGCGGGCGGCGGGCCGACCAGTCCGTCGCCGCCTCGTGGGTCAGCGCCACCTCGAGGACGCGCCGGTCCCCGCCGGGCGGCCCGATCAGCTGCACCCCGACCGGCAGCCCGTCGAGGGTGAACCCGGCGGGCATGCCGAGCACCGGGACGCCGGCCATCGACCACGGCGCCACCGTCTCCATCCAGCGGTGGTAGGTGTCCATCGCCCGGCCGTCGATCTCGCGCGGCCACGGCACGTCGGCGGCGAAGGGGTGCACCTGCGTCGCCGGGGCGAGGAGCACGTCGAACCGCTCGAACAGCGCGACGACCGCCGCGTACCACTGGGCGCGCACCGTCGCCGCCCACGACACCTCCCGCGCCGAGAGCTCCGTGCCGTGCTCGATCTCCCACACCAGCTCGGGCTTGAGCCGGGCGCGCAGGTCCGGGTCCTCGACCAGCGGCGCCATCTCGACGGCGTTCCACCACCGCCAGCGCAGCAGCGCCTCCCAGAGCCGGTCGAGGTCGAACGCCGGCACGACGTCC
>NZ_JBVPVA010001058.1:0-2300 GCF_055612215.1 Actinomycetospora sp.
CCACTGGGAGGCCGACGTCGTCGCCGCCGACGGCGCCACGGCCCACCTGCGCCCGATCACGCCGGAGGACGCCGACGCCGTCGTCGACTTCCACTCCCGCCTCTCCGAGCGCACCCGCTACTACCGGTACTTCAGCCCCTACCCGACGATCCCGCCCCGCGACCTCAAGCGCTTCGTCGAGGTCGACCACCACGACACCGTGGCGCTCGTGGTGTGGCTGGGCGGGGAGATCATCGCCATCGGCCGCTACGTGCGCCTCGCGGCCGAGAACGGCGAGCCGAGCCCGTCGGCGGAGGTCGCGTTCGTGGTCCGCGACGACCACCAGGGCCGCGGCCTCGGTTCGATCCTGCTCGAGCACCTGGCCGCGGCGGCCGAGGAGATCGGGATCCGGCGGTTCGTGGCCGAGGTGCTCACCGAGAACCGCGCGATGCTGCGCACGTTCCGCCAGGCCGGGTACGACGTGACCCGCGCCATGGAGGGCTCGACGCTGCACCTCGAGTTCGACGTCGCCGCCACCGAGCGCTCCACCGAGGTCCGCCGGGCCCGCGAGCAGGCGGCCGAGGCCCGCAGCGTCGCGAACGTCCTGCACCCCCGCTCCGTCGCGGTGGTCGGCGCGTCGGCCGACCCGCGCAAGCTCGGGCACGTCGTGCTCGCGAACCTGCTGCGCGAGGGGTTCACCGGCCCGGTCTACCCGGTCAATCCCGACGCCCGCTCGGTGCGCGGCGTCCGGGCCTACCCGACGGTGACCGACATCCCCGACGACGTCGACCTCGCCGTCCTCGCCGTCCCCGCGCCCGAGGTCTCCGAGGTGGTCGACGGCTGTCTGGCCAAGGGGGTCAAGGCCCTCGTCGTCGTCACGTCGGGGTTCGGCGAGACCGGCGACGCCGGGGTCGCGGCGCAGCGCGAGCTCGTCACCCTGGCCCGCTCCCGGGGCATGCGCGTCGTCGGGCCGAGCGCGCTCGGCGTCGTCAACCTCGACCCGGCCTACCGGCTCAACGCCACCCTCGCCCCGCAGCTGCCGCCCCCGGGGCGCGTGGGGTTCTTCTGCCAGTCGGGCGCGCTCGGCATCCAGATCCTCGCGACGGCGGCCCAGCGCCGGCTCGGGCTGTCCACGTTCGTCTCCGCGGGGAACCGGGCGGACCTGTCGGGCAACGACCTCATGCAGTACTGGGACACCGACCCGGCCACCGACGTCGTCCTGCTCTACCTGGAGAGCTTCGGCAACCCGCGCAAGTTCGCCCGCGTGGCCCGGCGGCTGGCGCGCCGCAAGCCGGTGATCGCGGTGGCGAGCGGCCGGCACGCGACGCCGGGCCTCGCGGCGTCGACCTCGCCGCTGGAGGAGGCGTCGGTCGCGGCGGTGTTCGACCAGTCCGGCGTCATCCGGGTGAGCTCGGTCGACGAGCTCTTCGACGTGGCGCTGCTCGTCGCCAACCAGCCGCTGCCGGCGGGGCCGCGCCTCGGTGTCGTCGGCAACTCCAGCGCGCTCGGGGTGCTCGCCGCGGACGTGGCGCTCGCCCTCGGGATGCACCTGGCGTTCCCGCCGGTCGACGTCGGGGCGATGGCCGAGCCCGCCGAGCTCGCGGACGCGGCCCTGCGCGCGCTGCAGGACGACGACTGCGACGCGCTCGTCATCGTGTTCTCCCCACCGTTGGCCACCGACGGCGCCGAGCACGCCGACGCCCTGGCCGAGGCCGTGACCGGCGCGGACAAGCCGGTGACGACGACGTTCCTGGCCTCGGCCGGGGTGCCCGAGCACCTCGTGGTGCCCTCGCCGCCCGAGGCCGGCGGCGCGGACGTCCCGGCGCGCGGCAGCGTCCCGTCCTACCCGTCGCCCGAGCGCGCGGTGGCCGCGCTGGCGCGCGTCGTGCGCTACACGCAGTGGCTGGCGCGCCCGGTCGGCGACTTCGTGGTCCCGCCCGGCTGCGACGTCGCGGCCGCGCGCACCCTCGTCGAGGGCTGGGGGCCCTTCGAGACGGCGACGGTGCTCGGCGACGAGCAGACCGACGCGCTGTTGCGCGCCGTGGGCGTCCGTGTCGCGCCGTTCCGCCGGGCCCGGTCCGCGCAGGAGGCGGTCGACGCCGCGTCCGAGCTCGGGGGCACGACCGTGCTGAAGACCGTCGTGCGGACCTGGCGCCACCGCTCCGACCTCGCGGGGGTCCGGACCGGGCTCACCGACGCCGACGCGGTCACCGCCGCCTACCACCAGCTCGCGCAGCTCTCCGGCTCGTCCGAGGTGGACGTGCAGGCCCAGGTGCCCCCGGGGCTGCCGGTGGTGGTGGAGCTGCGCGACGACCCGTCGT
>NZ_JBVPVA010001072.1:0-3431 GCF_055612215.1 Actinomycetospora sp.
GCCTCGCGGTCCTCCCAGCACTCGTAGATGTTGGGGCAGCCCGCCTCCTCGCAGACGGTGGCGAGCCCCGCCGAGCGCACCATGCCCTTGAGCTCGGAGAAGTTCGGGCCGGTCTGCACACGGGTGCGGATCCACTCGGGCTTGCGCTCGATGGGCGTCTGCGAGTTGCGGACCTCGAGGCGGAGCAGCTTGCGTCCCTCGGGAGCGGTCGCGGGCCCGGTCGTCGTGGTCACCCGTCCGACTTTACGCGCGTCGGCGGGTCGGTCGATCACGCTCAGCGCCCGGCGACCATCTCCACGGTGACGCCGCCGACGGTCGTGGCGTCGGGCCGGGGCAGCGGGTGGTCGGTGACCGGGAGGTCGCCCGAGCAGGCAGCCAGCACGGCCTCGCGGACGGCCGGACGGATCTCCTCGACGGTCACGCGGCGGTCGAGCTCGGCGGAGAGGCTGGTCACGCCGGCGTCGGCGATCCCGCAGGGCACGATGGTGCCGAAGGCGGCCAGGTCGGGGTCGGCGTTGATCGCGAACCCGTGCAGCGTCACGCCCCGGGCCACCCGCACCCCGATCGCGGCGATCTTGCGCTCGGGGCGACCGGGCCCGGCGGCGAGCCACACCCCGGAGCGCCCGTCGACGCGGCCGGTGGCCAGCCCGTAGCCCGCGCACACGTGGATGAGGGCCTCCTCGAGGCGGCGCACGTGGGCGACGACGTCGAACGGCTCCGCCAGCTTCAGGATCGGGTAGCCGACCAGCTGGCCGGGCCCGTGCCAGGTGATGCGGCCGCCGCGGTCGACGTCGACGACGGGGGTCCCGTCGGTCGGCCGGTCCTCGGGCTGGGTGCGCCGGCCGGCGGTGTAGACGCTGGGGTGTTCGAGGAGCATCAGCACGTCGGGGCCGGTGCCCGCGACGCGGGCGGCGGCGTGGGCGCGCTGCTGCTCCCAGGCCTCGGTGTACTCGACGGTCCCGAGGTCGAGGACCGTCATCGCCTCGGTGCTCGCGCGGTGGGAGCCCATGCGACCGAGGTTACCCGGGCCGCGACGACGGGGGTTTCCTGTCACCGCGGGTGCCAGCGAAGCGTCGACGCTTGCACCCAGTGGCAGGAAAGCCCCGTCGTGGATCGTCAGCCGAGCCGGGCCAGCGCCTCCTGGGCCGTACGCCGCCCGCTGACCAGGGCGCCCTGCACCGACGGGCTGTCCCGGTGGTCGCCGGCCACGAACAGGCCGTCGCCGAGGTCCACCGGGCGGCGCAGGCGCGGCGGGGTCGGAGGCAGCGTGGCCGGCAGCGCGTGCGGGATCGACACCGTGCTCAGGTGCTCCCACGACGCCGTCCCCTGCCCCCAGATCCGCTCCAGCTCGGCCCGCAGACGCGGCTCGGGCAGCGGCTCGCGGCCCAGCACCGTGGACGCGACGAGGTGGCGGTGGTCGGGGGAGTAGGAGGGCGCCGCCGCGGTGAGCACGACGGTGTTCACGACGGGGCCGCCGGTCCCGTCGAGGTGGAGGAGGCCTTCGCGGCTCGGCGGGGTGTCGGTGACGTGGTAGTGGGTGGTCAGGGCGAACGGGTGCGGCGCCTCGACACGGCCGCCCAGCATCGCGGCGGCGTCGGTGCCCTCGGTGGCGACGATCACCGCGCCGGCCCGGACGGACCCGCGGTCGGTCGCCACGTCCACCCCGGAGCCGGACGGCGTGAGCCCGGACACCCGCGTCTGCAGGTGCACCGTCCCCGCCGGCAGGCGCGCCGCGAGGTGGCCCGGCACGGCGCCGATGCCGCGCGAGGGCAGCGTCAGGTCCCCGAGCGCGAACGTCCGCCAGAACAGCGACACCACCCGCGACGACGTCGCGAGGTCCGGGTCCCCGGTCACCCCGGAGAGGAACGGGCGCAGGAAGCGCTCGGTCGCGCCGCCGGCGAGCCCGAAGCGGGCGAGGTCCGCCGCGGCGGAGCGCTCGGGAGCCCTCGACTGGCGCGACGGCGGGACGAGCAGGGACCGCAGCGTGTACGCGACGAGGCCGGCCTTCTCCCGCGGCCCGAGCAGCCCGGTCAGAGCGGTCCGTGGCGCCCAGCCCGGCCGGCGGCGCGGGTCCGCGACGCGGTGCAGGCGGCCGTCCTCGGTCCGCACCGCGGCCCCGGGCACGAAGGACCGCAGGTCGAGGGCCTCGAGGTCCACGGCGGCGCGCAGCGCGGGGTAGGAGGTGTTGAGGATCTGGAAGCCGCGGTCGACGAGGAAGCCGTCGACGACGTCGGTGCGCACCCGGCCGCCGACCCCGTCCGAGGCCTCGCACACCACCACCGAACGCCCGGAGCGCGCCACCGTCCGGGCCGCGTTGAGGCCGGTGAGCCCGGCGCCGACGACCAGGACGTCGACCGCGTCGGGAAGTCCGGGCTCGGGCAGTCCGGGCTGGGGCACCGCGTCAGCCGTCCAGCACCGCGGAGAGCGCGGCGTGCACGGTCGTGTGGGAGAACCCGTAGCCCTCGCGCTCCAGGACCCCCGGCAGCACCCGCTGGCTCACCAGTACGCCCTCGTCGGCGAACTCGCCGAGGACCAGGCGCATCGCGAAGCCCGGGACGATCCACGGGGCGGGCCGGTGGATGACCGAGGCCATCACGTTCACGAACTCGCGACAGGTGACGGGGGCCGGTCCGGTGGCGTTGAGCGGCCCGACGACGGAGTCGTGCTCGAGCGCCCAGGTGATGGCGCCGACCTCGTCGTCGAGGCTGATCCACGGCCAGTACTGCTCGCCGGAGCCCAGCCGGCCGCCGAGCCCGAACTTGAAGACCGGCCGCATGATGCCCATGAGCCCGCCCGCGGGGGAGAGCACGAGGCCGGTCCGGACCGTCACGACCCGGGCGCCCGCCTCGGCGGCCGGTGCGGTCGCGTTCTCCCAGTCGCGCACGACGTCGGGGAGGAACCCCCGTCCGCGCGCGCCCGACTCGTCGACCGCCACGGCCCCGGTGTCGCCGTAGTAGCCCACCGCCGAGCCGCTGATCATGATCGGGATGTCCCGGGCGGCGACCGCGCGGGCGAGCACGTCGGTGGGGACGAGCCGGCTGTCGCGCAGCTCCTGCTTGCGGGCGCCGGTCCAGCGCTTGTCCGCGATCCCGGCCCCGGAGAGGTTGATCACGGCGTCCACGCCGTCGAGGGCCTCGTCGTCGATGCGTCCGGACGGCGGGTCCCACCCGCGTTCGTCGGGGGCCTGCGGTGTGCGGCGGACCAGGCGGACGACCTCGTGGCCGGCGCTGCGCAGGTGGGGCACGAGCGCGGTACCGATGAGTCCCGACGACCCGGAGATGAGGACGCGCAGGGCGTGATCGTCGCGGAGTCGGGCGTGCGGCGCGACCCGGAACCGCCTGTCCCGACCCGTACGCCGTGTCCGGTTCGCCCGGATGCCCGACCCGGTGCGCGCGAAGGGCCCCCTCGCTCGGTGGAACCGAGCGCGGGGG
>NZ_JBVPVA010001087.1:0-9181 GCF_055612215.1 Actinomycetospora sp.
CCGGCGCGCGTGCTCATCCGCAGCCGGAAGCCGTGGGTCTTCGACCGACGACGGTTGTTCGGCTGGAACGTGCGCTTGCCCTTGGCCACGACTGAGAACTCCTGCGTCAGCTCACCCCGGTCATGGGGGAGCGCGGGTACGCCGGGCGCATGCCGAGGGAGCCAGGACATGTCCTGGGCACGGCAGACCCGGATCCGGTCGTGACCAGCGTAGCCGACAGCTCCGCCGACCCCCCACGTCGGGCCCTGCGCCGACCCGCCATGATGATCCGGTCGTCGCCGGGGAGGTTGTGGCCCGGCACGGCGCCTTGTTAGCGTCTCGCTCCCTGCTGACGCGTCGGGCCGAGGTCGGGGACGACGGTTCGCGCCGATGCCTCGGCACGACCGCCGGGGCCCGTCGTTCGTCCCCGTCGTCGGGCCTCCGACGACGGTGGCGTCGCAGGGCGTGGGACACGGAGGGTCCACGGCACGCGGGTACTCGCGTCGACCCCGGGGGCCGCGATGCCGCACGCCCGGGCGTCGTGCACAGTTGTGGACAACTCTGTGGATCTGCGCGCGTCCGCGGGGTGACGTGCGCGGATCCGGAGCTCCGGGTGCGTGGGGGACGACGGAGGGAGGTCGGGCATGTCGGACCAGCTCTCCGACCTCGACGCGACCTGGACCCGGGTCGTCGCCGAGCTCACGGCCGGCTCCGCCGGTGGCCCGCCGCTCTCCGCGCAGCAGCGGGCGTGGGTCCGCGTGACCCGCCCGCTCGGCCTCCTCGACGACACGGCCCTGCTGGCCGCGCCGAGCGAGTTCGCCAAGGAGGCCATCGAGCGGGCGCTGCGCGACCCGATCGTCGACGCCCTCTCCCGCCACATCGGCCGGCCCGTCCAGCTCGCCGTCCGCGTGGACCACAGCACCCGGCCCTCGACCGAGGCCGTCGGCGGCCCGGAGACCTCCCCGCTGCCGCGCCTGCCCGGATCGGGGTCGGACTCCGGGCTCGGGGTGGGGAACGACGGCTACGCCACCCCCGGCTTCCCCGGGCACTACGACGACGGCGGACCCGACACCGGGTACTTCACGGGCGCCACACCGGGCCCGGGTCCCGACCACCACCGCTACCGCGCGGACGCGATCGCCGCGGCGGCCGGCGTCGGGCAGGTCACCCACAACCCGGACCGGGCCCACCCCGAGGAGGAGGTCGACGAGGTCCGCGACGGCCTCGCCGCCGTCCACGAGATCTGGAGCCCGCCCGGCCGGAGCACGACGCCGAGCCGCCCCGAGCCCGAGCCCTCACCGGCCGGCGACGCGCGCGGCGCGCCCCGCTCCCAGACCAAGCTCAACGAGAAGTACCTGTTCGACACGTTCGTCATCGGCGCCTCGAACCGGTTCGCGCACGCCGCCGCGGTCGCCGTCGCCGAGGCGCCGGCCCGGGCCTACAACCCGCTGTTCGTCTGGGGCGACTCCGGGCTGGGCAAGACCCACCTGCTCCACGCGGTCGGGCACTACGCCCAGCGGCTCTTCTCGGGGATGCGCGTGCGCTACGTCTCCACCGAGGAGTTCACGAACGACTTCATCAACTCCCTGCGCGACGACCGCAAGATCGCCTTCCAACGGCGCTACCGCGACGTCGACGTGCTGCTCGTCGACGACATCCAGTTCCTCGAGGGCAAGGAGGGGACCCAGGAGGAGTTCTTCCACACCTTCAACACCCTCCACAACGCGAACAAGCAGATCGTCGTCTCCTCCGACCGGCCGCCCAAGCGGCTGGAGACCCTCGAGGACCGGCTCCGCACCCGCTTCGAGTGGGGCCTGATCACCGACATCCAGCCGCCCGAGCTCGAGACGCGGATCGCGATCCTGCGCAAGAAGGCGGCCGGCGAGCGGATGGCGGCCCCGCCCGAGGTCCTCGAGTTCATCGCCGACCGCATCGAGCGCAACATCCGCGAGCTCGAGGGCGCCCTGATCCGCGTCACCGCGTTCGCCTCGCTCAACCGGCAGCCGATCGACCTGCAGCTCGCCGAGATCGTGCTGCGCGACCTCATCCCCGACTCGCGGCAGTCGGAGATCACCGCCCCGACGATCATGGCGGTGACGGCCGAGTTCTACGGGGTCTCGATCGACGACCTCACCGGTCCCGGGAAGACGAAGGCGCTCGCGCTGTCCCGCCAGATCGCCATGTACCTGTGCCGCGAGCTCACCGACCTCTCGCTGCCCCGCATCGGGCAGACGTTCGGCAACCGCGACCACACCACGGTCATGCACGCGGACAAGAAGATCCGCAAGGAGATGGCCGAGCGGCGCCGGACCTACGAGCAGGTCCAGGAGCTCACCGCCCGCATCAAGCAGCGCGCCCGGGGCTGAGCGCGGCCGGTGCCACGCACGGCCACGCACCGCCGCCACCTCGGAGCGCGCCGGGGTCGCCGAGCGCGCCCGGTGGACTCCGGTGGCTCCCAGGGCAGCCGTGGGCGTCCGCTCGACCCCGCCCCGCGGCCACCCCGGCGGCGAGAGGCACACCACGCACGGCCGGCGCGGCCCTGAGCTGCCCCACGTCCCCCTGATCAGCGGCCGCCGGCGGCGAGACCCGACATTTCCGGCCGACGGGCACACCACGCACGTGAGGCCGTGCGCCGGCCTGCCCCACGTGCCCGTCGTCCCCGGACCTCACGCCCGGCGGTGGCCGGCCCCGACGAGCGGTCACGGCGCGTGGCCGCAGCGAAGAATTCTCGACGCAGCGTCACGAGAAAGCGGACTTCGGGAGCGTCGGAGGGACGGACGCCGACCCGATCGTCAGCGCCGCGCACCGGTCCTCGTCCCGCGCGGGCCGCCCGTCGCGGCGTTCGTCGCCCTCCGCAGTCGTTCGACTCCCGATCGACCCACAGCTGGGGACAAGTCTGTGGACACCTGCCCTCCGGGGGTGGACGGAGCGCGAGCAGAACCGGTTCCCCGGCCGTTGTCCACCGCACACGCCGATCCGTCCCCGGATCCGGGGACGCCGGGCGGCCGCCCTCCACAGCGCTCCCGCCCGTGCCACCTGCGCGGACGCCGGTGCTCCACAGTGCCCACAGGACCTACTGTCACTGCTGTTGTTTCTCTCTGGGAGAAGAACAAAAGACCAGGGTTGGGGAGCGTCGGCCGTTCCGATGCTGCACAGGGCCGGAGTGTCGGACCCCCCTGTCAGGCTCTACCGTGACGACCACCGAAGACCCCGCCCGACGGACGTCCGACCTGGAGGACAGCGATGAAGTTCCGCGTGGAGCGTGACGCCTTCGCCGACGCGGTGGCCTTCGTCGCGCGCAGCCTGCCCAGCCGGGCGCCGGTGCCCGTCCTCGGCGGTGTCCTGCTCGACGCGGCGGACGAGGGCACCCTGACCGTCTCCGGGTTCGACTACGAGGTCTCCGCGCGCGTCGAGGTGGCCGCGATGATCGGCGACGGCGGCCGCGCGCTGGTCTCGGGCCGGCTGCTCGCCGACATCACGCGGTCCCTGCCCCCGCACCCGGTCGACGTCACCGTCGAGGGCCCCCGCGCGTCGCTGACCTGCGGCAACGCCCGCTTCAGCCTTCCGACGATGTCCGCGGAGGACTACCCGCAGCTGCCGGAGATGCCCCCGATCGTCGGGGAGCTCGCCCCGGAGGTCTTCGCCCGGGCCGTCTCGCAGGTGGCCGTCGCCGCCGGGCGGGACGACACGTTGCCCATGCTCACCGGCATCCGTGTCGAGATCGACGGCCCGTCGCTGACGATGGCCGCGACGGACCGCTTCCGGCTGGCGGTGCGGGAGTTCACCTGGGAGCCCGGCGAGAGCGGCCCGACGTCGGGCGAGGGCGAGGCCACCGCGATCCTCGCGCCGGCCAAGACGCTCTCCGAGGCGGCCAAGACCCTCACCTCCTCGGGCTCGAAGATCGAGCTCGCGCTCGGACGCGGCGACGGGCTGCTCGGGCTCGCCGGTGGCGGCCGGCGCTCCACCACGCGCCTGCTCGACGCCGAGTTCCCCCGCTACCGCCAGCTGCTGCCGAAGGAGCACACCTCGGCGGCGGTCGTGGAGATCGCCCCGCTCGTCGACGCCATCAAGCGCGTCTCGCTCGTCGCCGAGCGCGGCACCCAGGTGCGGCTGGAGTTCGAGGAGGGCTCGCTGCGGCTGACGGCCGGCGGGGACGACGAGGGCAGCGCCGAGGAGCAGCTGCCGTGCTCGTTCGCCGGTGAGCCGCTGACGATCGCGTTCAACCCGGGCTACCTGCTCGACGGCCTCGGCGCGCTCGGCTCGGAGGCCGCGCACCTGTCGTTCACGACGCCGAGCCGCCCGGCGCTCCTCCGTCCGGCGTCCGGGCCGGGCGAGGGCGGTGAGGCGGGCGAGGTGGACGCCGACGAGGCCTCGGCGACGGCCGTCGAGCCCGGCCCGGGGGGCGACACGGAGCTCCCGGAGCCCCGGCCGGGCTATCTCTACCTGCTCATGCCGGTCCGGCTACCGGGCTGAGCGCCGTCCGGACCACCGTGATCGCGGGGGGCCCGGCGGGTACGGAAGGACCGGGTCCGCCGTGACGGGCCGGGGTACGCGCAGGGAGCCGGCGAGGACGAGGGAGCGGATCGCGGTGCAGCTGGGGATGGTCGGGCTCGGCCGGATGGGCGGCAACATGGCCGAGCGGCTCCGCGCCGCCGGCCACGAGGTCGTCGGGTACGCCAACGACGGGTCCGGCGACGTGCAGTCGCTCGACGAGCTCGTCAAGGCGCTCGCCGCACCGAGGACGGTGTGGCTCATGGTGCCCTCGGGCGAGGCGACGCACTCGACTGTGCGCAGCCTCGCGGACCTCCTCGAGGAGGGGGACCTCGTCGTCGACGGCGGCAACAGCCGCTTCACCGACGACACGGTGCACGCGGAGCTGCTCGCCGGGCACGGCGTGCACTACGCCGACTGCGGCGTCTCCGGCGGCGTGTGGGGCCGCACCGAGGGATACGGCCTCATGGCCGGCGGGGACGACGCCGACATCGAGCGCCTCATGCCGGTCTTCGACGCGCTCCGCCCCGAGGGACCCCGCGAGGAGGGGTTCGCGCACGCCGGGCCGGTCGGGGCCGGTCACTACGCGAAGATGGTCCACAACGGCGTCGAGTACGGCCTCATGCAGGCCTACGCCGAGGGCTACGAGCTCCTGTCCGCCGGTGGCCCGGTGTCCGACGTCGGGGCGGTCATGAAGGCCTGGAGCCGCGGCACCGTCGTGCGGAGCTGGCTGCTCGACCTCATGGTCCGGGCCCTCGAGGCCGACCCGCACCTGGACCAGATCACCGGCTACGCCGAGGACTCCGGCGAGGGCCGCTGGACGGTGGACGAGGCCATCCTGCACGCGGTGCCGCTGCCGGTGATCTCGGCGGCGCTGTTCGCGCGGTTCGCCTCCCGCCAGGTCGACTCGCCGGCGATGAAGGCGGTCGCCGCGCTGCGGGCCCAGTTCGGCGGCCACGCCACGCGCAAGGCCGGGGAAGCCGCGAACGAGCCGCCCACGGGTGGCTAGGTGACCTCGTGTACGTGAGGGAGCTGTCGGTCACCGACTTCCGGTCGTGGACGCAGGCCGACCTGCACCTCACCCCGGGGGTGACCGTGCTCGTCGGCGCCAACGGGCAGGGCAAGACCAACCTCGTCGAGGCCGTGGGCTACCTCGCCACGCTCTCGTCGCACCGGGTCTCCTCCGACGCGCCCCTGGTCCGGCGTGGCGCCGCGGTTGCCGTGGTGCGGGCGACCGCGGTCAACGACGGCCGCGAGCTCACCGTCCAGGTCGAGATCCAGCCGGGCAAGGCGAACCGGGCCCGCGTCAACCGCTCGCCGGTGCCGCGCCCGCGCGAGATCCTCGGCATCGTGCGGACGGTCGTGTTCGCCCCCGAGGACCTCGCCCTGGTGCGCGGGGACCCGGGGGAGCGGCGGGGCTTCCTCGACGACCTCCTCGTGGCCCGGGCGCCGCGCTGGGCGGGCGTGCGCAGCGAGTACGACAAGGTGCTGCGGCAGCGCTCGGCGCTGCTCAAGTCCGCCCGCTCGGCGCGGGCCGCCCGGGAGGCGGGGACCCTCGAGGTGTGGGACGCCCACCTGGCGCGGTCGGGGGCCGCCCTGGTCGCCGGGCGGATCCTGCTCGCCCGGGCCCTCGCCCCCCACGTGACCGCGGCCTACGCGGACGTCGCCCCGGAGTCGGTCCCGGTGGGGGCGCGCTACCGCTCGAGGGTCGAGGCGGTCGACGCGCTGGCCGGACCGCTCCCGGCCGGGAACGGCAGCGGGGTCGACGCGCCCGACGACGTGACCGGCGGGCCCGCGCACGCCGCCCTCGCGGCGGAGGTCGAGGTCGCGCTGCTCGAGGAGATCGGACGCCGGCGCGAGCAGGAGATCGAGCGGGGCGTCTGCCTGGTCGGCCCGCACCGCGACGACCTCGAGCTCACCCTCGGCGACGGGCCGGCGAAGGGATACGCGAGCCACGGCGAGTCCTGGGCCCTCGCCCTCGCGCTCCGGCTCGGGGGGTTCGAGCTGCTGCGCGCCGAGGGCAGCGAGCCGGTCCTCATCCTCGACGACGTGTTCGCCGAGCTCGACGCCCGCCGTCGGGACGCCCTCGCCCGGACGGCCGCACGCGCCGAGCAGGTCCTCGTCACGGCAGCCGTGGACGACGACGTCCCCGCGCTGCTCGCGGGAACACGCTTCGTGGTCGAGAACGGCACGGTCCGTGACCAGGTGGCCTCGTGACGGTCGATGGGGGTGCACGCTGGTGAGCCGAAACGGTGAAGAATGCCCAGGATCTGGGGACAAGCCTGTGGATGCTGTGGACAACTCCCGTGCGCGGCCCCGTCGGGAGGTCACGGAGCGCCCGGATCCGGGGGCTGACCTGGGTCGTGCGCCCGGGGCCGCCGTCCACAGCCCGGGTACGGACCGCGACGCCGTGGCGCTGCCCCCGGCGCGCCTCGGTCCGAAGGGCCACACGCTCGGGCACGGGCCGGACACCGAGGGTGCCGACGGGGACCCGGTGGAGCCCACCTCGACCGGGGCGCCGCGGGGCTCGGACATCGCCCGCGCCGCCCTCGAGGCGGCGCGCGCCCGGCACGTGGAGCGGGGCGGGGCCACGCCACGGCGCACGATCCGCCGGGGCGTCCCCGGCGACGGCGGGCGCCGTCGCCGGCGCGGCTGGTCCGGCGCGGGCGCCGACGACCGCGACCCCCAGATGCTCGGCCGGGTCGCGTCCCGGCTGTCCGCCCAGCGCGGTTGGGCGCCGAACCTCGCGCACGGCTCGGTGTTCGGGCGGTGGGCGGAGCTGGTGGGCCCCGAGGTCGCCGAGCACGCCACCCCGACGGCCCTGCGCGACGGCGAGCTCACCGTGCAGGCGGACTCCACGGCCTGGGCCACCCAGCTGCGCCTGCTCCAGCGCCAGCTGGTCGGCCGCATCGCGGCCGGTCTGGGCCACGGCGTGGTCACCAGGATGCGCATCCACGGACCGTCGGCGCCGAGCTGGCGCCGGGGGCCCCGGCACGTGTCCGGCCGGGGGCCGCGCGACACGTACGGCTGAGCGCCCGCTGTCCGCGCCCAGGACGCCGACGGGCCCCCTGTCGGGCGGTCGGACCCTCAACCGGTCCTGCCAGGCCGTCTGCGACGCGCTCAACAGGCGGTCCGGCCCCTTCCCGCGGGGGTGGACCAGTAGACTGTGAGGTGTAGTGCGAGACGGTCCGACGCCCCGGTGTCGGACCCGGCGCACCGACCGCTCAGGTAGGGAGACATACAGGCCCGTGGCTGCCGCGAAGAAGAACAACGACTACAGCGCGTCGTCCATCACCGTTCTCGAGGGCCTCGAGGCCGTCCGCAAGCGGCCCGGCATGTACATCGGGTCCACCGGCGAGCGCGGCCTCCACCACCTCATCTGGGAAGCGGTCGACAACTCCGTCGACGAGGCGATGGCGGGCTACGCCACCACGGTCACCGTCACGATGCAGGCCGACGGCGGCATCGCGGTGGTCGACGACGGTCGCGGCATCCCGGTCGACGAGCACCCGGTCGAGAAGAAGCCGGCCGTCGAGATGGTCATGACCATGCTGCACGCGGGCGGCAAGTTCGACGACAAGTCCTACGCGGTCTCCGGTGGTCTGCACGGTGTCGGCATCAGCGTCGTCAACGCGCTGTCCACGGCGCTCGACGTCGAGATCCACCGCGACGGCCAGATCTGGACCCAGCACTACGACCACTCGGTCCCCGGCCCGCTCGTCCAGGCGGGGAAGACGCGGAAGACCGGCACGTCGATCACGTTCTGGGCCGACCCGGCCATCTTCGAGACGACGACCTACAACCTCGAGACGATCTCGCGGCGCCTGCAGGAGATGGCCTTCCTCAACAAGGGCCTGACGATCATCCTGCGCGACGAGCGCAAGCCCGAGGGTGCCGAGGGCCACGACGGCGAGGTCCGCGAGGTCGACGACGCGCCCGACGCCGAGGGCTACGTCGCGAAGGTCAAGGAGCGGACCTTCTGCTACCCGGGCGGGCTCGAGGACTTCGTCGCGCACATCAACCACGCGAAGGACCCGATCCACAAGAAGCCGGTGGCCTTCCAGGCCGAGGGCACCGGGCACCAGGTCGAGGTCGCGATGCAGTGGAACGCCGGCTACTCCGAGTCGGTCTACACGTTCTGCAACACGATCAACACGACCGAGGGCGGGACCCACGAGGAGGGCTTCCGCTCCGCGCTGACCACCACGGTCAACCGCTACGCGCGGGACAAGAAGCTCATCAAGGAGAAGGACCCGGCGCTGACCGGCGACGACATCCGCGAGGGGCTCGCCGCGATCGTGTCGGTCAAGGTCGCCGAGCCGCAGTTCGAGGGCCAGACGAAGACCAAGCTCGGCAACACCGAGGTGAAGTCGTTCGTCCAGCGCGTCTGCAACGAGTGGCTCTCCGACTGGTTCGAGCGCAACCCGAACGAAGCCAAGACCATCATCAACAAGGCGGTCGGCTCGGCGCAGGCGCGCATGGCGGCCCGCAAGGCCCGCGAGCTCGTGCGGCGCAAGACCGCGGGCGACATCGGCGGCCTGCCCGGCAAGCTCGCCGACTGCCGGTCGAACGACGCCACGCGCACCGAGGTCTACATCGTCGAGGGCGACTCCGCGGGCGGCTCCGCGAAGTCCGGGCGCGACTCGATGTTCCAGGCGATCCTGCCGATCCGCGGCAAGATCATCAACGTCGAGAAGGCGCGCATCGACCG
>NZ_JBVPVA010001202.1:0-3826 GCF_055612215.1 Actinomycetospora sp.
ACGACGGGGCCGCCGTGCTGGTCGGGTGCCTCGACGGTGCGGCGGCCGCGCTCGCCGCCGCGCTCGTCGGGCTGCCCGGAGTCCTGGCCCTCGGCTACGGCCTGGCGGTGGTCGTCGTGCTCGCCTGCGACGGCGCGTACCGGCCGCGGATCAGCACGTTCGTCGGGACGCGGGTGCCGCGCCTGGCGGTCGCGACCCTCCTGCCGTTGCCGGTGCTGGTCCTGCTCGCGGTCGGGCGGGTGGCGCCCTGGGCACCCGTGGCGACCGTCGCCGTGGCCGCCGTGCTGGTCTGCGTCTCGCGGGTCGCCGTCGGTACGGCGCAGCGGCGGCACCGTCGGCGGCGACCGGGGGAACCCGTCGTGG
Source organism: Actinomycetospora sp. (assembly GCF_055612215.1). Classification (NCBI taxonomy): domain Bacteria; kingdom Bacillati; phylum Actinomycetota; class Actinomycetes; order Pseudonocardiales; family Pseudonocardiaceae; genus Actinomycetospora; species Actinomycetospora sp. The sequence goes on from NZ_JBVPVA010001202.1 coordinate 364, forward strand.
TCATCGGCGCGGGGCCGACCGGCCGGCACCTGGTCGGCGTGATGCGGGCCCGACCCGAGCTGGGGCTCCACCCGGTGGGCGTCCTGGACGATCCCGACCCGGCCGACCGACCGGGGGAGTGGGAGGGGCCGGGCGGGCCGGTGCCGCGGGGCCCGGTGTCCGACCTCCCCGGCCTGGTCACGCACCACGGCGTCCGACGCGTGGTCGTGGCGTGCGCCGCCGACGAGGGCGCCGCCGTCGCCGGCGGCGAGGTGGTACCGGACGGGCTGGAGGACGCCCTGTACACGGCGCGGGCGGCCGGCGCCCGGGTGTGGGTGGCCCCGCGGCTGCCGCGCTCCGGGCTCGACGTCCCCCTCGCACACCTCGACGACCTGTGGGGCACCACGCTCGTGCCCCTCCGCCCGGTCTCGGGCGGGGCCTCCGTCACGGGATGCGTCCACCGGGTGGGGGAGCTGGTGCTCGCCGTCGTCCTGTTCGCGCTGAGCGCGCCCCTGGTCCTGGCGGCCGCCGCGCTCACCGGCCCCGGCCGGCTCGCCGGCCCCGGTCCGGCCTTCTTCCGCCAGTGGCGGGTCGGCCGCGCGGGCGTGCCCGTCCGCGTGGTCAAGGTCCGGACCGTCGCGGGGGACGAGGAGGGTGGCTGGACGGTCCCCGAGACCCAGGTCACGGCGTGGGGACGGATGCTGCGCCGCACCCACGTGGACGAGCTGCCCCAGTTGCTCGGTGTGCTGCGGGGCGACCTGGCCCTGGTCGGACCCCGTCCCGAGCGTCCCGTCTTCGCCGCCCTGTTCGCGCGCACCGTGCCCGGCTATCTCGACCGCCTGCGTGTCCGCGCCGGCCTGACCGGGTGGGCCCAGGTCCACGGGCTGTGCGGCGACACCTCGGTCCCCGACCGCGCCCGCTTCGACTCCCAGTACGTCGCCTACCGGTCGGCGTGGCTGGACACCGTGATCCTGCTCCGCACCCTCGTCGCCCTGCCCGCCGCGTCCCCCCGGGGGCCGGCAGGAACGCCCGACACACCCGGAGGTCGTCCGTGAAGGTCCTGCACGTCATCACCGGTCTCGGCGTCGGTGGCGCCGAGCTGCAGCTGCGCTCCCTGCTGCGGCACACCCGCCACGAGGCCGACGTCGTCACCCTCTACAACCCGGGCCCCGTGGCGGACATGATCATTCGCGACGGCGGCCGGGTGCGCGACCTGGGGATGACCCGCAACACCGAGCTCCCCGCACTGCTCCACCTCGCCGCGCTCATGCGTCGGGGGCGCTACGACGTGGTGCACGTCCACCTCTACCGCTCGTGCATCTACGGGCGCCTCGCCGCCCGGCTCGCCGGCGTGCCCCACGTCGTGACCACCGAACATTCCATCGGGGAGACCCACCTCGAGCGCCGGCGCATGACGAGCGGCGTGCGGGCGCTCTACCTCGCCAGCGACGTCTGCTCCGACGTCACCATCGCGGTGTCCCCGGCGGTCCGGGACCGCCTGGAGCGATGGGGGGTGCCCTCCCGCAAGATCGAGATCATCCCCAACGGCCTCGACCTGGACCGGGTCGCCGCCGACCCCGTCGCCGGCGCGGAGGTGCGCGACCAGCTCGACCTGCCCGCGACGGCCACCGTCGTCGGCGTGCTCGGGCGCCTCGACCCGAACAAGCGCTTCGACATGGTGATCGCCGCCGCCGCGCCGCTGCTCGGACCGACGACCCGGTTGCTCGTGGTCGGCGACGGGGAGGAACGGGCGCACCTCGAGGAGGTCGCCCGCGCCAGCGGCGCCGCGCCCTGGGTGACCTTCGCGGGGGAGCGCCACGACGTGGCCGCCGTCCTGTCCGCGCTCGACCTCTTCGTCGCGAGCTCGGAGCAGGAGACGTTCGGCCTGTCGGTCCTCGAGGCCCTGACCAACGGCGTGCCGGCGCTCTACACGACCTGCCCCGCCCTGGACGGCATCCCGACCGACCGCGCCCGCCAGGTGCCCGGTGAGGTGGCCGGGATGCGGCAGGCGATCGCCGAGGAGCTCGCGTCCCCCCGCCCGCGCCGCAGCGAGCCCGCGGTGATGGCGCACTACGGGATGGCCGCGGTCGCCGACCGCATCGACACGCTCTACGAGCGGCTCGACGCCCGGCGCCGTCCGCTCACCGGCGTCACCGAGGTGCGGGCGGACGTCGTCCCGGCGCCCCGCGCGCCGGGCGTGCCGACGCCCCGCACCCTGGTGGGGGGCGCGTGATGCGGGCCCTGGTCACCGGCGCCGCCGGGTTCATCGGCTCCCACCTGGTCGAGCACCTCCTCGCGACCGGGCACGAGGTCGTCGCCCTCGACGACCTCAGCACCGGGTCGCCCGCGAACCTCCGGGCCGTGGCGAACGACCCGGCCCTGGCGTTCCACCGCGGCTCGGTGCTCGACACCGGCCTGGTCGACGACCTGGTGACCGGTACCGACACCGTCTTCCACCTCGCCGCCGCCGTCGGGGCGTTCGTCGTCCGGGACCGCACCGTCGAGGGCATCCGGGTGAACGTGCACGGCACCGACATCGTGCTCGAGGCCGCCCGGCGGCACGGCGCCCGGCTGCTGGTGGCCTCCAGCAGCGAGGTCTACGGCAAGAACACCAAGGTCGGGCTGCGGGAGGACGACGACCGCATCGTCGGCTCGCCGCTGATGCACCGCTGGTCCTACTCCGAGGCCAAGGCGCTCGACGAGAGCCTCCTGGCCGCCTCGGTGGAGGCCTTCGGCATGCACGGGGTGATCGCACGGCTGTTCAACACCGTCGGTCCGCGCCAGACGGGGCTGTACGGGATGGTCGTGCCGCGCTTCGTGGCCCAGGCCCTGGCGGGGGAGCCGCTCACGGTCTTCGGCACCGGCGAGCAGATCCGCTGCTTCTGCCACGTGCTCGACGTCGTGCCCGCCCTGGTCGCACTCGCCGCGTGCGACGAGGCCACCGGCCGCGCGGTCAACATCGGGCGGTCGGAACCGGTCAGCATCGCCGAGCTCGCGGACCGCGTCATCGCCCGCACCGGCTCCTCGAGCAGCATCGTGCGGCGCTCGTACGAGGAGGTGTACGGGCGCGGCTACGAGGACCTCCAGCGTCGGGTGCCCGACTGCGGACTCGCCCGGCAGCTGCTCGGCTTCCGGCCCACCCGCGACCTCGACGACGTCATCGACGCCGTCGTGGCCGACCAGCTGGGGCGCAGCGCGGCCGTCGCATGACCACGTCCCGCGGCTCCCGCCCCGCCCATCGAGAGAAGAGGGGCACGCATGCCGCTCCGACGCCTCGCCGCTCGCGTCTCCTGCTCGTCACGGTCGTCGTCGCGGTCGTCGTGGCCGCGGTCGCGGGGGTGACGGCCGTGGACGACCCCGGCGGGGGGACCCCCGGCCCCACCGCCTCCGCGAGCCCCGTGCACGACACGGTGATCGCCGCCATCCCGTACTGGAACCTCGGCCCCGGCGCCGCGGCGGTCGAGGCCAACCACGGCATCGTCGA
>NZ_JBVPVA010000009.1:0-6662 GCF_055612215.1 Actinomycetospora sp.
CCTCGTCGACGGCTACGCGTTCGGGTCGCTGTCGATGACGGCGTACACCCTCGACCTCTCCTGCCCCCACGCCGCGGGGGACGGAGGATCACCCGTGCCGCCGGCCGACCTGCCCCCGGACGCGTCCAACATCTGAGCCCCGGCCCGACCGCCACCGTCCCGCACAGTCGGCGCTGCCGTCGCTTCCGAGGTGGCACGAGACACGGAGCACTCGTGTCACGGGCATAGGGCCCCTCGGCTGACGATGTTGCTGCTGGTCGACCGGTGGTGCCCCCGGCGGGATTCGAACCGCCGGCGTTGCCGCGTCGCAGGACACCGGCGAGGAACTCCCCGGTGTTGTCGCAGAACGCCATCAACGGGTGGTAGCCGAACGTGCCCTTGAACGTGGGCTCCGCCTGTTCCTTCTCCGAGTGCGCGATCACGATCGAGGCGTCCACGTCGATCACCAACCCCGGCAACACCTGTCCCGCTGCTGTCGAGGCCGGGAACGGCGTCCCTCGGGTCTCGGTCCGCTGCGCCCAGGCCAGCTCACGCGCTGCCGCCCGCGCCGCGGCGACACCGACCAGGGCGCGCTCATCCAGAGCGTCGAGCAGCCGCCAGCACGTCGAATCCGACGCCACCGGCCCGAACAGCGTCGGCTGCTGCTCGAGCACCGCGACGTCGGAGATGGTCCGAGCGCCGTCGGCCACCGCCACCGCCATGTCCACCAGCACCCGCCCCGGATCATGGGTCGGGCGACGCTTGCGCACCCCGGCGAGCTCGATCCCGAGCCGGCCGGTCAAGCCCGTCCGGTCGGCGAGGTCGGCCAACAGTCGCGACCCCGCATGTGACACCACCCCCGCCCCGTCCGCGGTAACCATGATCGGTGGTCGCGTGCTTGCAGGGTCCACCTCGGAAGTGCCCTCCGGCTCGGGGACTTATGTCGACCCGCAAGTCTTCCCTGCTCAGAGGGCACTTTCGTCCATTAACACCCCCGCAGCCTCACAGAGCTCATGAAGAGCCCGGGCTAACGCGGCCCGTGTCGCCCACGGAATGCAGGAAGCGACGGCCTTCGAACCACATGGTCGAACGGCCGCTTGCCGACATCACTGTCGTCGTTGGTCGATATTGATCATCCACGAGACGCCGAACCTGTCGACGCAGGCACCGAACTCGTCGCCCCATGCCTGCTTCTCCAGCAGCACGGTCACCGTGCCGCCTTCGGACAGCTTCTCCCAGTAACCGTGCAGATCAGCGGAGTCGTCACCGGACACGCTGACCGACATGTTGGTGCCGGGCTTGAACTCCACGCCCCGCGGGGTGTCTGACGCCATCAGCGTGAAGCCCTTCGACGTCTCCAGCTGAGCGTGCATGACCTTGTTCGCGTCCGGCGAGTCGGCCTCGCCGAACTCGGCGAACGTGCTGATCGCGAGATTTCCGCCGAACACGTCGCGGTAGAACTCCATGGCCTGACGGGCGGTGTCGCCGAAGTAGATGAAGGGGTTGAGACGGGAAGTCATGGTCGATCCCTTGGCTCGTATGGGAAGGGCATCATCGCAGATGGGTCCGACAATCCCGACGCTTCACACCGATCCTTCGCATGGTCGACTCTGTCGACTCCCAGGGGAGCAGCGAACGAGGGGCCGGAAGGAGGAGCGAAGCCACCGGCCGGACCGGCGATGGCCGGTCACGGAAAGCTGGCACCGTTGGCGGCCCCGGCCGTGGGCTCGGCCGCCAGGCGTCGGTGTACACACCCTTCTGGCTGATGAGGGGGCACGGCCAGTTGGGGGTGGGGTTCATGGCCGGCAGCTTCAGCCGGATGAATTCGCATCCGGGAGGATTTGCCACGGCGTCTTCCTCGACCACGCTGATGTAGCGGTAGGTCAGGTCACGCTCGAGTAGCCCGAAAGCGGCCGTGCATACGTGGCGTGGCCGCATCGACTCCGCTCCTCGTACGGAGTGCCCACGACCACGCAGTGGTATGACCTCGGCCGTCACCAGCTCCTCCGCGGCCCGGCCTACGCGCTGTCCGGGCGCCAGCGAGCCTCCGGTGACCGCCTCTGTGTCGGGGATGTACTCACACGGCCTCGACGGTCCCGACCGTGCCGTCGACGCGAGCCGTCGCCGCGTCCTGCAGCCGCGCCACCGCGTCGCGCACGCCGACCACCGCCGGCAGCCCGTACTCCCGCGCCACGACGGCGCCGTGCGAGTTCGCCCCGCCCATCTCCATCACCAGCGCGCCGGCGGTGAGGAACAGGGGCGTCCAGCCCGGGTCGGTCGACGGGCACACCAGCACGTCGCCGGGGTCGAGGTGGGCGTCGGCCGGGTCGAGCACCACCCGCACCGGCCCCGTCGCCACGCCCGCCGAGGCCGGTGTCCCCACGAGCGCGCCCTCGGCGACCGGTCCCGGGAGCAGCGCCTCGGGCTCGGTGCCGTCGGAGAGAACGATCCGCGGGACGTGCCGGCGCGCCCGCTCGCGCTCGTGCTCGGCGCGGCGCTCCCGCACGAGTGCACGGTGGTCGGCGTCGCGCCCGGCCTCGTCCAGGTCGAGGAAGAACACGTCCTCGGCGCGGTCGATCCACCCGCCGGCGACGAGGTCGGCGCCCACGGCCAGCAGCTCGGCACGCGCGGCGCCGAGCACCGTGACCAGCCAGTACTTGGGCAGTTCCCGCAGGCCCGCGAACTCCCGCGTCGTGCGCAGCGCCGCGGCCACCACCCGCCCGCGCAGGCCGCCGACCCGGCCGGCGAGCTCCCGCACCGCCGCCTCCGCCTCGCCCGCACCCCGGGCGAAGACCGCGTCGGGGGCGGCCCCCGCAGCGTCCAGGCGCAGGTAGTTCGCGAGCACCCCGAGCAGCGGTGCCGGGTCGTCGCGCCAGCGCGGGACCCCGACGTCGATCTCGGCCACGCCGCGGTGCCCCCACCGCGCGAGGAAGCCACCGAGACCGTCGGCGAGCGCGGGTGGCCAGGTACCCCGGTCACGGGCCAGCTCCGCGGGCGGCGTCCCGGTCACCGCGGTGACCGTGGCGGGGTCGCCGCGCAGCCGGTCGGCGAGCGCCCACAGCGCGAGGTCCATCTCGGTGGTCACGTTGTGCTCCAGCCCGCGCAGCACCATGCCCAGCTCGCCGGGCCGCACCCGACCGCGCAGCAGCCGTGAGGCGAGGCCCAGCGCGAGGAAGCCGACGATCGGGGCCGGCACGAGCTGCGGGGCCACCGGTGCGAAGCGGTGGGTGAGCATCCAGCGCACGTGCTCGAGGCGCTCGGGGCGGGTGGCGCCCGCGGGTGCCGCCAGCTCGGCGCCGCGGGTCTCGACCACGTCGAGCGCCCGGGCCCGGGCCGCGGCCGGGCGCAGCAGGGCCTGCAGCGCCAGCAGCGGCAGCCGGTGGCGCGCGGCGACCCGGGCGACGCGGCGCAGCGCCGGCAGCGGGGAGCGGCGGGTGACGGCGAAGGCGGGTTGGTCGAGCTGGGAGGCCACGACCTGGGCCGACCGGGCTTCCATGACCCCGAGGAGGCCGCGCAGCCCGACGCGACCCACCCGGCTGCGCAGGAGCTCGGTGAGGTCGACCCAGAGGCGGCATCCGACGTCGGTGAGCATCGGCGGCCCCGCGTCCGGGTCGGGTGCCGGTCGCCCCAGCAGCTCGGCCACGCCGGCGCCGAGCCGTCGGGCGGCGGCCCGACCCATCGGTGTGATCGGGCCGAACACGCCCTGGGCGACGTTGGCGGAGAGGTAGAGCCGCAGGTCGTCGGCCGGGCCCACCCGCGGGTAGAGCGTGGTGATCGGGCGGGACTGGGTCAGCCAGAGGACCCCGGCGGCGTCCTGCGCCCACTCGATGTCCTGCGGCCGGCCGAACAGATCCTCGACGGCGTGCCCGAGGGCCACCAGTCGGTGCAGGGCCGCGTCGTCGAGCCGGGCGTCGTCGGAGCTGACCGCGACGCTCTCGGTGCCGCCGCCGGCAAGCGGGCGCACCACCACCCCCGGACCGCCGGCGCGTCGCTCGGTGACCGTGCCGTCGGGCGCGACGACGAGGTGCTCAGGGTCGACGGCCCCGGACACCACGGCCTCGCCGAGCCCGGCCGCGGCGTCGACGACCGCCTCCCGACGGCGACCGGTGACCGGGTTCGCGGTGAACAGCACCCCGGCGACCCGTGCGTCGACCATCTCCTGCACGACAACGGCCAGCGCGACGGCGCGGTGGTCGATGCCGGTCGCGGCTCGGTAGGCCACGGCGCGGTCGGTCCACAGCGACGCCCAGCAGCGCCGGACCGCGTCGAGCACCGCGTCGGCTCCGATCACGTGCAGGAACGTGTCCTGCTGACCGGCGAAGCTGGCGTGCGGTAGGTCCTCGGCCGTCGCCGACGACCGCACCGCCACCGGCCCGTCGGGGAGTGCGGCACGCAGCGCCCGGTCGACCTCCGCCGGCACCGGCACCGCCGCGACGAGGTCGCGCGCCTTCACCGCGAGGGCCGGGACGTCGTCGGGGACGGCGGTCGCGAGCGCGTCGAGCAGGGGGTCCAGCGCATCCCCGACGGCGAGTCGGTAGGCCGCCGTGGTGACGGCGACGCCGCCGGGCACCGGGAACGCCGCCCGGACCAGCGCGGCGAGGTTGGCGGCCTTGCCGCCGACACGGGCAAGGGTGTCGGGGTGACCGGGGTCGACCGCCTCCAGCCCGACGACGAGGTCGGTCATCACTTCTCCTTCCGGTCCCGCCGCGCGGCGTCGGCGAGCAGGGCCATCGCGCGGGCGACCAGCGCGCGGTCCGACTCGGACAGCTGCGCGGCGAGCGAGAGCTGCGCCTCGGCGCGGGTGCGCTCGAGGCGGCGCAGCAGGGCATCACCGTCGGAGGACAGGGCCAGGGCACGGGTTCGGCGGTCATCGGGGTGCTCGGTGCGTTCCACCAGCCCGCGGCGCACCAGCCCGTCGACGAAGCGGCTGGTGGCCGACACCGACCGCCCCACGCGGGCGGCCAGGCCGCCCAGGGTCACCGTCTCGCCGGCGTCGAGGACGTAGAGGGTGGCGAGCTGGGTGAGCGAGAGCTCGTCCTCGGCGTCCAGCGAGGCGAGCAGTCCGAGCAGGAACGTGGGCACCAGGGCGCGTCGCACCTCGCCGACGCTGGCGGCCAGCTCGTCCCGCTCGTCCACGATCATCTCCTTGCGTCGATGCAACCATTGCGAGAGTGCACCTCAACCGTGGGAGATCGCAAGGGGCGCGCTACGGCGGCGATCCGTCCCGTTCCCGCCCCGGCGTCACGACCGGGACGTGGAGCGGGCGAGAGCCTCGTGATGCCGGGTCAGCGCCAGCGCCGCGTGCGCCGACGGCGCCGGCTCGTCGTCCCCGACGACGCACGTCGCCAGCGCCGCGAGCAGTGCGGGCTCGTCCAGCCCGGAGCCGATCAGCACCAGCCGCGCCCCACCGACGCCCGCTCGCGTCGTGGCCGGCCGCACCCGGATCGCCGTGCCGACGGTCTGGACCTCCCAGCGCCCGCTGTCGCCCGGCAACCGCACGATCCCCTTCGCCCGTACCACCCCGGCCGGGCCCGCCTCGAGGAACGCCGCGAACCGCCCCGGATCGAGCGGCTGGTCGGACACGAACGACACGCTCTGCGCGGCCTCGTGCGGGTGGGCCCCGTCGACCTCGCGCAGCAGCTCGTCGAGGCCCAGCTGCGCGGGCCTCGGACGCACGACCGGGTCGACGAGCAGCGCCGGGTCCAGCGCCCCGTGCCGGGTCCCGACGACGGCGCCGGGCGCCACTGCCCGCACCGCCGCGACGGCCGCCTCGGCGGCTCCGACGGCACTGGGCTGCACCCGATCCAGGCCGTTCACGACGGCGAGGTCGGCCAGCCGGGCCTGGTCCAGGTCGGGCCGCGCGTCGTCGTACGTCGCGTGCGGATCGGTCGAGGCCAGCAGCAGCCGCACCAGCTCGCGGGGCTCGGCGAGCCCGCTGGCCTCCACGACGACGAGGTCCAGCGCCGCGGCGGGCGCGGTGAGGTCGGCGAGCAGGGCGGACAGGCCGTCGGCGTCGGTGGTGCAGCACAGGCACCCGTTCGCGAGGGAGGTCACGGCGTCGGCCTGCCCCGCGACGAGCATCGCGTCGATCCCCAGCGCCCCGAAGTCGTTGACGACGACGCCGATGCGGGTTCCGTCGGCGTGGCGCAGCAGGTGGTTGACCAGCGACGACTTCCCGACGCCGAGGTGGCCGGCCACCAGGACCACCGGCACCGTCCGATCGCGACGACCAGGCACGTCCGGCGACCCTGCCACAGCCCGACGTAGGGTCCGCACGTGCGTCCGCTGGAGGGCATCCGCGTCCTGGACCTGTCGAGGGTGCTCGCCGGCCCCTACGCCACCCAGTGGCTCGGGGAGATGGGCGCCGACGTCGTCAAGGTCGAGCCCCCCGGCGGCGACGACACCCGCGGCTGGGGTCCGCCCTTCCTCAACGACGAGGACGTCGGCCCGGGACGCGAGCCGGTGGACGGCCTCCCGCCCCCGGTCGGTCTTGAGGTCGAGGACGATGCCGCGCTTGTTGAGGTTAGTGGAGAGGTAGTAGAGCGACTGACGCTCGTCGTCGTCGCCCTCGTCGTTGAGGAAGGTCGTGCCCCAGCCGCGGGTGTCTTCGCCCCCGGGTGGCTCGACCTTCACCACGTCCGCCCCCATCTCGCCGAGCCACTGGGTGGCGTAGGGGCCGGCGA
>NZ_JBVPVA010000051.1:0-15056 GCF_055612215.1 Actinomycetospora sp.
CCGCATCCTCGACGAGATCGTCGCGGTGGACTACGACGTGCTCGCCCGGCGGGTCGTCGTCTCGGACGCGCGCCGGGCCGCCGTCGCCGGCCCCGGGCTGGTGCGGGCGGTCGCCGCGCGGCGCCTGGGTGCGCGACGCGCTCGTGAGCACTTCCCCGTGTCATAGGGCGGATTACTGCTCACGAGCGCGGAGCGCACCTACGCTCCGGCCCGTGCGCCGCCGCGAGCTCCCCGACGAGCTCGTCCTCGCCTTCGACGCGGACTGCCGCCGCTGCCGCGCGGTGGCCGCCGCCGTGCGCCGGCGTGCGCCCGCGCTGGAGGTCCTGCCGCTGCGCGACTACCGGGTGGCGGCCTGGCGGCGCGAGGCGCTCGGCGAGGACCCGCCGCACGCGCCGACGCTGCTCGCCGTCACCGCGGCGCCCGACGGGACCGACCGGGTGCGGGCCTGGACCGGCCCGGCGGTCGTCGCCGGGCTCGTCGCCACCCTCGGGGCGCGGCGCACCGCGGCCCTCGCACCCGTCGTCGGGACGATCCTCAGAACGCCATCGCCTGGGCGCGGCGCTTGACCTCGCCGCCGCGGTCCGAGCGCAGCGCCTCGATCGGCGCGCCCGGCAGCGTCGGGTCCTCGAGGAAGAGCCAGCGGAGGATCTCCGCATCGGTGTAGCCGCCGTCGCGCAGCACCGTGATCAGTCCGGGCAGGCCCTTCACGACCCCGGTCTCGACGAGGAACGCCGCGGGCACGATCCACCGGTCGCCCTCGCGGACGCCGAGCAGCTGGCCCTGTTTGATCATCTGGCTGATGCGGGTGCGGGGGACGTCGAGGTGCTCGGCGGCCTCGGCCAGGGTGAGGGTCTCGATCTCCCGCCCCACGAGAGCGGTCAACGCGGCGGTCACGCCCGACACTGTGCCAGAGGACAGGACGCGGATCACCGGGTCGCGGGCCGGCTCCTGCGCCACGCCCGCGTCCGCGCGTCGCCGCGGCGGATCGCGGTCGTCCGCTCGTAGCATCCGCCCATGGCCCGCGACAGCCCAGGTCCCCCGCGGACGGGGTCGTCGACGGTGCTCGACGGCCGCTACCGCGTCGGGGAGGTGCTCGCGCGGGGCGGGATGTCGACGGTGCACCGCGGCACGGACACCCGGCTCGACCGCCCGGTCGCGATCAAGATCATGGAGCCCTCGCTCGCCGCCGACCCCACCTTCGTCCGACGGTTCGAGCGCGAGGCGCGGGCCGCCGCCCGGCTCTCCCACCCCGGGATCGTCGCGGTGCACGACCAGGGCCGGCACGGCGGCACCGTCTTCCTCGTCCTCGAGCTGGTCGAGGGCGGGACGCTGCGCGACGTCATCCGCGAGCAGGTGCGCCTCGCGCCGGCGACCGCGCTCACCGTCGTCGAGCAGGTCCTGGCGGCGCTGCGGACGGCCCACCGCCAGGGCATGGTCCACCGGGACGTGAAGCCGGAGAACGTGCTGGTCTCGCGGACCGGCCAGCTCAAGGTGGCCGACTTCGGGCTGGTCGCCGCCGCGTGGGACGGGGCCGCGGACGGCTCGCTGGACACCGGCGGGTCGACCTCCGACGACCTCATCCTCGGCACCGCCGCCTACCTCGCGCCCGAGCAGGTCGAGCACGGCCGCACCGACGAGCGCAGCGACGTCTACGCCGCCGGGGTCGTGCTCTTCGAGCTGCTCACCGGGGCCCCGCCCCACGGCGGCGACACCGCGCTCGCCGTCGCCTACCGCCACGTCAACACCGACGTCCCGGCCCCCTCGACGCGGGCGCCGGGCATCCCCCGGGCGCTGGACCGTCTCGTCGTCGCCGCCACGCGCCGCGACCCCGACGCGCGGCTGGCCTCCGCGGCGGACTTCCTCGAGGCGGCGCGGCGGACCCGCCAGGAGGAGTCGCTGCCCTTCGCCCCGGTCAGCCCGCCGCGCCGGCCGCGGGTGGGGGCGGCGTCGGCGGCGGCCCCACCGCCGCCGCACAGCGGGACCCGGGTGTTCACCGGGCCGACCCCGCGCACGGCGGAGCCCGACGACGACCCGGCGCCCGCGGCCGCGGAGGAGCCGGAGCCGGACGACGACCTCGACGAGGCCCCGGTCCGCGAGGAGGGCACGCGGACCCCGCACGTCGACGACGTCGTCGACCGGGTGGAGCGCCACGCCCGCCGTCGCGACCGCATCCGGTCGCGGCGCGTCTTCGCGGCGTGGATCGTGCTGGTGAGCGCCGCGAGCGTGGCGGCGGGGATCGCCGGATGGCTCCTGGGCGCCGGAGGCCTGTGAGCACTTCTCCGCCCTATGACACGGGAAAGCGCTCACGAGCGCGGAGCGCACCTAGTGTCGCAGCATCTCCGCCGTCAGGAACGCCAGCTCGAGGGACTGCTGGGTGTTCAGGCGCGGGTCGCAGGCGGTCTCGTAGCGGCCGGCCAGGTCGGTGTCGGAGATCTCCTGGGCGCCGCCGAGGCACTCGGTGACGTTCTCGCCGGTCAGCTCGACGTGGATGCCGCCGGGGTGGGTGCCGAGCCGGTGGTGGACCTCGAAGAAGCCCTGCACCTCGTCGACGACCTGGTCGAAGTGCCGCGTCTTGAACCCGGTGGTCGCCTCGTAGGTGTTGCCGTGCATCGGGTCGCACTGCCAGATGACCTGGTGGCCCGAGGCGGTGACCTTCTCGACGATGCCCGGCAGCACGTCGCGGACCTTCCCCGCGCCCATCCGAGAGATCAGGGTGAGGCGGCCGGCCTCGTGGCGCGGGTCGAGCCGCTCGACGTACTCGACGGCCTGCTCCGGCGTCGTCGACGGCCCGATCTTGACCCCGATCGGGTTGGCCAGCAGCTCCGCGAACGCGATGTGCGCGCCCTCCAGCGCCCTGGTCCGCTCCCCGATCCACAGGAAGTGCGCCCCCAACGAGAACAGCCGAGGGTCGTCGCGGCGGGTCGAGTCCAGACGCAGGAGAGCCCGCTCGTAGTCCAGCACCAGCGCCTCGTGGCTGGCGTAGATCTCCGTCGAGTGCAGCGAGTGGTCGGTGACCCCGCAGGCCGACATGAACCGCAGCGCCCGGTCGATCTCGGCGGCCACCGCCTCGTAGCGCTCCCCGGCCGCGGAGTTCGCGACGAACTCGCGGTTCCAGTCGTGCACCTCGTGGAGGTCCGCCATCCCGCCGCTGGTCAGCGCTCGAGTGAGGTTCATGGCCGCGCTCGCGTTCGCGTAGGCGCGGATCATGCGGCCCGGGTCGGGCGTGCGCAGCTCGGCGTTCGCCGCGAGGGAGTTGACCATGTCCCCGCGGTAGGACGGCAGCCCGAAGGCGTCGGTCCCCGACGACCGCGGCTTCGCGTACTGCCCCGCGATCCGGCCGATCTTGACCACCGGCGTCGAGGCGCCGTAGGTCAGCACCACCGCCATCTGCAGCAGGGTGCGGATGTTGCCGCGCAGGTGCGGCTCGGTGTTGTCGGCGAAGGTCTCCGCGCAGTCCCCGCCCTGCAGCAGGAACGCCTCGCCCCGCGCGACGGCCGCGAGCTGGCCCCGCAGCCGGTCGATCTCGGCGGGCACCGTGATCGGCGGCACGTGCTCGAGGACCTTGCGCACGTCGAGCACCGCCGACGGGTCCGGCCAGTCCGGCTGCTGGGCCGCCGGCCGCGCGAGGGCGGTGTCCAGGCGTTCACGCAGCTCGGCGGGCAACGGGGGCAGGCCGGGCAGGGCATCCACGGGCAGATCGACGGACCACACGAGGGCGAGCTTACGGGCGCCGGGTCACGGCACTCAGGCGACGCGGTGCCGGATCTCCTCGCCGCGCGCGAACCGCCCGACGTTCGCGACGAACCCGCGGGCCATCCCCGCGTAGGACTCCTCGGTGATGCCCCCGACGTGTGGGGTCACGACGACCTTCTCGGCGAGCAGCTCGTCGTGCGGGTCGATCGGCTCGGTCCAGGTGACGTCGAGCCCGGCGCCCGCGAGGTGCCCGGAGCGCAGCGCCGCGAGCAGGGCGTCGCGGTCGACGACGGGCCCGCGCCCGACGTTGACCAGGTGCCCGCCCGGGCGCAGCGCCGCGAGGGCCGCCTCGGCGACGAGGCCGCGGGTCGCCTCGGTGAGCGGGCACGCGACGACGAGGTCGTCGCAGTCGGTCAAGGCCGCCGGCAGGTCGTCCGCCCGTCGGTAGGTCCCGACGACGGCGGCCGCGGCCGGGTAGGCGTCCGCGTCCCGGCGGCCGATCCCGACGACGTGGACGCCGAACGCGGCCAGCCGGGACGCGAGCTCGACGCCGATGTCGCCGGTCCCGAGCACGGCGACCCGGCGGCCGGAGAGCATGACGCCCATCGGCGACCCGACCGCCTTCTCCGCGACGTTCGCCCGGGCCTCGTCGACGCGGCGGAGCAGGGCGAGCAGCAGGAGCACGGCCAGCTCGGCGACGGCGGTGGCGTTGCCGGAGTCGCCCCCGGGCACGTTCGCGACGGGGACGCCGCGGGCCCGGGCCGCGTCGAGGTCCACGCCGGACACCCCGACCCCGAACTGCTGGACGAACCGCGCCCCGCACGCGTCGATGAGGGCGCCGTCGATCGTGCTGCCCAGCGGCGACAGCACGTCCACGGCCGGCGCCGACCCGTTCGGGACGTCGATCAGTTCGGTGCCCGCCAGCTCGGGGATCGCGAGCTCGGCCAGGGCCGCCTCCAGGCAGCTCCGCACCGCCGGGAACCCGCCGCCCACCAGCCCGATGCGCATGACCCGATCATGCCCCGTCGAGCTCGGCGAACGCCGGGGAGGTGGACCGCGGGATCAGCGGTGCGGGCCGGCCTGCGGGGCGGGCGAGGCGTCGTGACCGGTCACGGGAGCCGGGGAGGACGTGCGCGTGTCCTCCGAGATGTCGCCGAAGCGGGTCAGCAGCAGGGTGGCGGCCAGCGCGACGACGAAGCCGATCACCGCCGGCAGCGCGAACCCGTCGCGGGTGTGGTCCCCGAGGGCGAACAGTCCGACGGCGGCGGGGAAGACCGTCTGTCCGAGGATCGTCCCCGCCGAGGCCGCCACCACGGACTCGCGCTGGAACGCGGTGTTCAGGAACAACAACGCGCACAGCCCCGCGACGGGCATGGCCCACAGGGTGGGCTCGACCACGAGCGCCGCCGGGGAGAAGCTCGGCAGCACCCGGCTGCACAGGTTGACCAGACCGAACGAGAACCCGGCCAGCAGTCCGAGCGCGGTCGCGTTCCACCGACCGGGCAGCCGGGAGGCACCCACGGCGAGCAGCATGATCACACCGAGGGCGCCGAGCAGCCCGAAGTGCAGTGCGGTGGTGCCGTGCTCCGGGCTCTGGGGAGCCGCCGACACCCCCAGGGCGGCCAGCCCGGCGCACACGCCGAGCACCGCGCCCACCTCGATCCGACGCAGCCGGGTCCCGAGCACCTTCCACGCGACCAGGGCCGTCACGGCGAGGTTGGCCGCGACCACCGCCTGCACCAGGAAGACCGGGAGCACCCGCAGTGCGGCGGCCGAGGCCACGAACGAGCAAAGGTCCAGACCGATCCCGGCGATGAACCGCCACTGCCGGAACAGGTCGACCACCAGCCCGGCCCGCAGGCCGCGGCCCTGGTCCGGGATGGAGCGGGCCGCGAGGGCCTGCAGCACGGCCGCAGAGCCCGAACAGACCGAGCCCAGCAGGACGATCAGCAGGCCCCACCACATGCGGCCACCCCGTCCCTCACCGCGTGCTGCGCCTCGACGCTCCCCACCGATCGCGTCCGCGCGGCATGCCGTGTCGGATGGACGGTACGGCCTCGGGCGCGCGGTGTCGCGGGTTCCTGAGCCGCGAGATCACAACGAACCACCAGCCGGGATCTCGCGGCCGGGGATCGGCACGGTCGCCCGGAGGGTCGACAGGAGGTCCTCGGTGATCGCGACAAGGTCGTCGTCGTCATCCGCCGCGTCGAGCCAGCGTTCGTACGCGGTCAGGAACACCTGGCTCCCCACCCGGGCCGCGAGCAGCGCGACGCCCTCGTCGACTCCCCGCCGGGCCAGGGCGCCGGCGAACTCGAGCGCCATGTCGTGCTGCTTGATCAGGTCGCGTTCGAGGAGCTCCGCGTTGGCCGCGATGACGGCCTGCCGCTCCCGCAGGGCACGGCGCGGGGCGAGGCCCTCCCAGTCGTGCCGCGCCAGCACCCGGACCACCACCCGGAGCGGGTCCGCGACGCCCGGCGCCCGGCGGATCCCCTCCACCAGGGCTGCACGCACGTCGTCCGCGTCGGCGAACAGGACCTCGCGCTTGTCGGAGAAGTAGCGGAAGAACGTCCGGTTGGTGACCCGGGCCCGCCGCGCGATCTCGACGACGCTGGTGTTCTCGAACCCCTGCTCCCCGAACAACTGCAGGGCGGCCGCCGTCAGGCGTTCCTGGCTGCCCTGCTCCCACCGCGGCACGGGCCGACGATACAGGGTGATGACACACCATGACATCAGGGCTATGGTGATGTCACAGCGCGACATCACCTTGGGCGACCAGCCCGCCGGGCCCGCGCTCGTCGACCGACGGACGGAGAACACCGTGGACTACCTCGTGAGGGCGACCCCGACCGGAGGGCTGCTCGAGCTGTCCCCCGAGGAGCGCGACGACCTGATGGCCCGGGAGCGCGAGGTCGCCACGGCGCTCATCGACGCGGGCACGATCACGTGGATGTGGCGACTCCCGGACAGCGGGACCAGCGTGACGATCTGGAACGCCGAGAGCACCGAAGCCCTCGAGGCGCACCTCGACACCCTGCCGGTCTTCCCCTACAACCGCGTCGAGATCACCGCGCTGGCGCCCCACCCGGCCTTCCCGGCGCCGCTCCGCACCGCTGCGCGGGCCGCGTGATGCCCCGGGGAGCACGCCGCCCGTCGACGGCGTCCCGGGCGCTGGTCGCCTCGCTGCTCGGCGCGATCGGCGTCGGCCCGCTCGTCTCCGACTTCCTCTTCCGGCCCATCGCCGACCGGCACATCCACAATCCGAACTGGCCGCCGCACGCGAAGTTCCACAACGCGCAGTACATCGTCATGTCCCCGCTCGTGTCCGCGGTCGGGCTGCGGGTGCTGTTCCAGCGCGACGGCGACGCCCACGCGCACCTCCGACAGGCCGCCGCCCTGGCCTCGGTGGCGTGGCTCGGGATGTGGGGCGCACTGCTCTTCCCCGGGACGGCGGCGGTCGACCCCGAGTTCGTGGCCGACGCATCGAAGCCCGCCGGCCTCGACCCGCAGCTGGGCCTCTCCCTCATCGCCCTCTCGGGCCTGGCCGGCGCGGTGACCACCGAAGCCGTCCGCGCCCGCCGATCCTCCCTCGGCCGCTGATCCGACCGCGGCGAGCGCCGACCGGGCGCCACGGAGAGGATGGCGCCATGACCGACCCGCGCCCCGTCCGGATCGGGCTGCAGCTGCAGCCCCAGCACGCCGACTACGCCGAGATCCGCCGCACCGTCGCCGCCGCCGAGGAGGCCGGCGCCGACGTGGTGTTCAACTGGGACCACTTCTTCCCGCTCTACGGCGAGCCCGACGGCAAGCACTTCGAGTGCTGGACCATGCTCGGCGCCTGGGCCGAGGCCACCTCACGGGTGGAGATCGGCGCCCTGGTGACCTGCAACAGCTACCGCAACCCCGAGCTGCTGGCCGACATGGCCCGCACCGTCGACCACATCTCCGACGGCCGACTGATCCTGGGCATCGGCTCCGGCTGGTTCCGCCGGGACTACGACGAGTACGGCTACGAGTTCGGCACCGCCGGCGGCCGACTGAACGACCTGGGCGCCGCACTGCCCCGGATCCGGTCGCGCTGGGAGAAGCTCAACCCCGCCCCGACCCGCGACATCCCGGTCCTGATCGGCGGGGGCGGCGAGAAGAAGACGCTGCGCTACACCGCCGAGCACGCCACCATCTGGCACGGGTTCGGGGATGCGGAGACCGTCGCCCACAAGTGCTCGGTGCTCGACGGACACTGCCGCGACATCGGGCGCGACCCGGCGGAGATCGAGCGCTCCAGCGCGGCCGAGGGCAGCCCGGACGAGGCCGGCCCCGCCCTGTACGACGCCGGGGTCCGGCTGTTCACCGTCGGACAGGACGGCGCCGGCGGCTACGATCTCGCCCGGCTCAAGGACTGGATCGCCTGGCGCGACGACCGCAACCGGTGAGCGCTCAGCTCGTCGAGCGCAGCGGACCGGGAGGCTGAGTCGATCCCGCTCCGTCGCCGACGCCGAGGACCCCGGATCGTTCCCCTCGGCGTGGGCTAGGCGGTTGTTCATGGCGAGGGCACCGAAGCGGGACGGTGCCCTCGTCATGATCGACCGCCTACGCGACCCGCAGCCCCCCAGGGCGGGTCGAGCTGGGTGCCGCGCTCAGCCGCACCCTGATCGGCCAGGGGCGCCGTCGGTGGGGTCGACCGCCATCCCACCCAGCAGCACGTCGGCGAGGGTGTCGGCGAACCGGTCGAGGTCGACGTCGGGGTGCGTCGCGGCGTGACCGAGCATCGTGTCGACGGCGCCCTGGTAGACGACGGCCAGCACGTGGACGTCGAGGGGGCGCAGGGAGCCCTCGTCCTGCCCGCGGGCGAACAGGCGCCGCTGGGCCTCGTGGGTCTCCTCGTAGTCGGCGGGTCCCAGCCGTGGGCTGCCGTCGGGCAACCGCAGGCCGTGCACGATCTGCGCCATGGCGGTCAGCTCGGCGCGGTGGGTCCGGTGGAGGTCCGCGGCCCGCCGCAGGGCCGCCCGGATCACCTCGGGCACGGGAGCGGACAGGTCGAGCTGGGCGGCGATGGACTCCCGCAGCGCCCGCACGGAGCCGGTCACCGCCTCGACCATGAGGTCGTCCTTGGACCCGAAGTAGTGCGAGACCAGGCCCTTCGAGACCCCGGCCTGCTCCGCGACGCGCCCCAGCGACGCCCCGTCGTAGCCGTACCGGGCCACCACCTCCACCGTGGCCCGCAGGATCTGCTCGCGACGCTCGGCCTCGCTGAGCCGACGCCGTCGCGGGCCGGCACCGGGGGGATCGGACACGGCGCCGATCGTCACCGACGCCGCGCCCGCACGGCCAGCAGACCCGCCGCGACCATCAGCGCGGCGACGGCGACCATCTCGACGCGCATCCACGCCGGGAACACCGCCAGCGCGGCCTCGACGAGGTTGACCACGGCGAGCACCGCGGTGATGACGACCACCGCGGTGAGCGCGGTCCCGCTCCCCCGCCGGGCCGAGCGCAGCCGCACCGGCAGCAGCACCGCGAACACGGCGACGACGACGGCGTGTCCCCAGGCCTCGGCGGGCGCGAGCGCCGGGGCGGTCACGCCCATCACCACCAGCGCCACCAGCGTGCCCACCACGACCGCCACGTAGACGGCGACCGCCCGCGTCAGACCGACCATCCGGGAGCTCTGCGCCACGGTATTGACCAACCGGCCAATATTACTGACCGGATGGCCACAGCAACCCCGTTCCCGGCGCGCCGCTCAGCGCGGTACCGGGGTCGGCTCCGGCTCCCCCAGCAGCCGCCGCGCGAGGTCCCGCAGGTCGTCGAGGTCGACGTCGGTGGCCAGCCGAGCCTCGTCGGGGGGCTCCGGGAGCGGCGCCCGGACCCCGAGCAAGGTCTCGGTCAGCGCCGGGTGCACGGTGACCCCGACGAGGGCCGCGGCGACCGCGTGGGCCGCGGCGGCGTCGAGGTCCCAGCGCGACGCGACGTAGCCGGCGAGCCTGTCCGTCGGGATCCCGAACACCGCCGCGTGGTAGCCGGCCGCGGCGTCGGGGAGCCGCTCGGCCTCCGCGATCCCCATGCGCACGGTGCGCACCGAGGAGACCCACACCAGCAGCTGGAGCAACCGGCCGCAGTAGCGGACGACGGCTTCGACCGGACCGTCGTCGTGATCCTCCGGTGAGCCCAGGCGCCCGAGGTAGAGCCCGCGGACGAGGTCGACGACACCGGTGAACAGCGCGTCCTTGCTCGGGAAGTGCGCGTAGAGCGAGCGCTTCGAGGTCTCGGCGCGCTGGGCGACCACGTCCATCGACGTGCGCTCGAAGCCCGACTCGAGGAACACGTCCTTGGCGCTCCAGAGGATGTGCTCGCGCAGCTGCTGGCCCCGTCGTGCCACCGGTGTTGCTCCCTCCCAGAAGTAAACGGTACGGTCGAGTCTACTTGCTGCTCCATCGATCCGAGGTCGTCTCCATGATCGTCATCACCGCGCCCACGTCCCAGATCGGCAGTCGCGTCCTCGACCGCGTGCTCGCGTCGGGGGAACCGGTCCGGGTCGTCGTCCGCGACCCGGCCCGACTGTCCCCCGCGGTCCTGGACCGCGTCGAGGCGGTCGTCGGCTCCCACCAGGACCCCGCGGTGGTCGACGAGGCCTTCCGCGACGCGGACGCCGTGTTCTGGCTCATGCCCGCCGCGTTCGACGCACCGAGCGCGGTGGACTCCTACGTCGAGTCCAGCCGGCCCGGCGCGGAAGCGATCCGCGCCCACGGTGTCGGGCACGTCGTGGGGGTGTCGGCGCTGGGCCGCGGCACCTCCCTGGCCGACCGAGCGGGGCTGGTCACCGGCTCGCTGGCGATGGACGACCTCCTCGCCGGCGTGACCCACTACCGCGCGCTGGCCAATCCCGGGTTCATGGAGAACACGCTGCGCTCGATCCCGGCGATCCTGGGTGAGGGCGTGATCTCCTCCGCGATCGCGCCGGACCACGCGCTGCCGATGGTCGCCACCCGCGACATCGCCGACGCCGCGGTGTCGCTGCTGCTCGACCGCTCGTGGAGCGGGTTCGCGGAGGTCCCGCTGCTCGGCCCGCAGGACCTGTCCGGCACCGACATGGCCGCGATCGTCGCCGAGGTGCTCGGCCGTCCGGTGCACTACCTGCAGGTCGACGCCGCGAATCTGGAGAAGGGCATGCTCGCCGTCGGTGCCTCGCCGGCCATGGCCGCCGCGATGGCCGACATGGCGACGGCCAAGGAGCACGGCCTGGACGAGGGCGTGGTGCGCACGCCGGGGAACAGCACACCGACGACCTTCCGGCAGTGGTGCACCGAGGTCCTGCTCCCCGCGGTCGCGGCTGCGGCGAGCTAGGACCACGCCCGGACGCCCGTCACGACGCCATCCCGCGCTCGCGCCAGATCGCGTCGATGACCTCCCACTTGCGCAGGTTGTGGCGGGCGTCGGCCAGGGCGTCGTGGGCGTCGACCGGGGCGGCGGGCAGCGCGGGGCGCCCGACGTCCTCCCACCGCTGGCGCAGGTCGCGGGTGAACCGGGGCAGCGCGCGGGGCAGGTCGGGCATCGCGCCCCAGAGCTGGGCGATGACGACGTGGTCGTAGGGCGCGTTCCAGGCCCACAGCTCGACCGGCCCCTCACCCGCCGTCACGAACTCGTAGAACTCCTCGCGGATCTGCAGACGGCTGCGCCAGACCGGGTCCGAGCTCGGCGGCAGCTTGTCCAGCACGTTCTTGCGCACCCACGGGCCGGCGCGCATCGGGTCGAACGCGCGGGAGACCGCGTAGTACTCGCGGCCGGACTCGTCGACGGCGCCGAGGGAGACGAGCTCGATGGTCGTCCCGTCCTCGATGAACTCGCAGTCGTAGAAGATCCGTGCCACGGAGAACGATTCTCCCCCAGGCGGTACGGGGGGTCCCGCATCCCCCGGGGTCCGGCGCTCACGCGGCCTGGTCGGACTCCTCCTTGGCCTTGGAGGCGTAGACGTCGACGTACTCCTGGCCGGAGAGCTCCATCAGCGCGTACATCACCTCGTCGGTGATCGCGCGCTCCACCTGGCGATCGTCGGCGATGTCGAAGTACCGCGAGAAGTCGAGCGGCTCGCCGATGACGATGCGGATGCGCACCGGGCGCCAGAACCGCGAGCCCACCGGGTTGGCCCGGTCGGTGCCGACCATCGCGACCGGCACGACGGGGACCTTCGCCTCGAGCGCCATCCGGGCGACGCCGGTGCGGCCCTTGTAGAGCCGGCCGTCGGGCGAGCGGGTGCCCTCGGGGTAGATCCCGAAGAGCCGGCCCTCACGCAGCACCCCGATGCCGGTGTCCAGCGCGGCCCGGGCGGCGCGCCCGTTGCCGCGCTCGATGGGCACCTGGCCCATCCCGCTGAAGAACCAGCGCTGCAGCGTCCCGACCACACCCGGCGTCGTGAAGTACTCGGACTTGGCGGGGAACGCCATCCGGCGGGGGACCATCAGCGGCAGCACGAAGGAGTCCAGGACCGCCAGGTGGTTGGAGGCCACGAGCGCGCCCCCGGTGCGCGGCAGGTTCTCCGCGCCCCGGACCTCGGGCCGGAACGCCAGGCGCATCAGCGGCCCGAGGAACACCCACTTCATCAACCAGTAGAGCAGTGCTCTCGCCTCCTCGCGCCCCGGATGTCGCAGCGTAGGCAGCCGCGGCGACGCCGGACAACGACACGGCGTCCGGTTCGTCACCGGGAAGTGTGGCGACTCCCCCACCTGTTCGGGCACCTGGACGTACCGCGCCGGTGTGGGACGTGCCACCATGGGCGCGGGCGCCCCGGCGTGCGGCGCCCGGACGATCCTGGGTGGGAGGCGCTCGTGCCCGTGATGCTCGGGGCGGAGCCCTTCTCCGCCGATCCCGAGGGCGAGCCCGAGATCGGAGTGGTGCTCTCGCACGGGTTCACCGGCACCCCCCAGAGCATGCGGCCGTGGGGCCGCCACCTCGCCGCCGAGGGCTTCGCCGTGCGCGGGCCGCGCCTGCCGGGCCACGGCACGCACTGGCGCGACATGCAGGCCACCCGGTGGCCGGACTGGTACGGCGAACTGGCCCGGGCGGTCGACGAGCTGGCGACGCGCTGCCGCTCGGTGTTCGTCTTCGGGCTCTCGATGGGCGGCACGCTCACCCTGCGCCTCGCCGAGGAGTACGGCGACGCGATCGCCGGGATCTGCCTGGTCAACCCCTCGGTGACGACGCTGCGGCGCGACGCCGCCTTCGCCCGCTACCTCGTGCGCCTGTGGCCGTGGGCGAAGGGCGTGGGCAACGACGTCGCGAAGCCCGGCGTCACCGAGCTCGCGTACGACCGGGTGCCGCTGCACGCGTTCGTCTCGCTCACCGAGCTGTGGGCCGTGGTCCGGGAGGACCTCCCGCGCGTGACCGCCCCGGTGCTGCTCTACCGCTCCGCCGCCGACCACGTCGTCGAGCCGGTGAACGCCCGCCTCGTGCTCGACGGGGTCTCCTCGGCCGAGGCCACGGAGGTCGTCCTGCACGACAGCTTCCACGTCGCGACGCTCGACCACGACGCCCCGACGATCTTCGAGGGCAGCACCGCCTTCGCCCGGCGTGTGGACGCCGAGCGCGGCCGCGCCCCTTATGCCACCGCCGTGACCGGTCCGACCGCAGGGAACACCGCATGAGCTCGCCCGACCCCGAGGACACCACCCGCCCGTCCGACGACGTACCCCCGGGGGCGGCGGGCGCGCGGCGGTTCGACCTGCCCGAGGACGTCGACGCGGAGTTCGCGGCGATCGTGGCGGAGTGGGCGGGGACCGACGCGCCGCGGTGGCCCGACGGTGACGGATCGACCTGGGGCGTGGGCCTCGCGACCCCGCCCCAGGGCCAGCCGGAGGCCCATCCCGAGCGGCGCCCCGGGGACCTGTTCGCCGAGGGTCCGTCGCCCTCGCCGACGCTGCCCCCCGACACCCCGCGCGCCCGGCCCCGGCGGCCCGACGCCGCGGTCCCGCCGCCGCCTCGGAGCGAGCCCGACGCCGGGCGGTCCGAGCCGACCGCCGCCCGCGACGAGCACTTCGTGCCGCCTGAGGCGCCCCCGCTGCCGCGGATCGGGTTCTCGAGCCTGCTCGGTCTCCTGCTGCTCGTCGTCGGGGTGGTGCTGCTCGCGCTGCCGGCCCTCGTCGGCGGCGGGCTCGCCGGGCTCGGCCTCGTGCCGGGGCTGCTCGCGATGGCGGCCGGCTTGGGCTGGCTCGTCGTGGGGATGCGCCGCTCGTCCGACGACACCGGTGGGTCGGACGAGGGCGTGCTGTAGGGCGCTACGCGCACCTCTCGCGAGCGTCCAGGGCTGCGCCGACGACGCCGGCGTCGCCGCCGAGCACCGCAGGGCGCACCTGCGCCATCCGCCGGTGGCCCCGCCCGGTGAGCTCCTCGCTGTAGGTCCGCACGGCGTCGTCGAGGTAGAGCGGCGCCGAGGCGGACACCTCCCCGCCGATCACGACGACGTCGGGGTCGAACACGTCGGCGACGAGCGCGAGGCCCCGCCCCAGCCAGCCCGCGAAGTCGGCGACGACCTGCCGTGCGAGCCGGTCCCCCGCCTCGGCGGCCTGGGCGACGTCCCGCCCGCTGAGCGGCAGCCCGCGCTCCCACGCCGCCCGGAGCGTCGAGAAGTCCTCGCCGGCCGAGACGAGCTCGTCGGCGCCGGCCCCGAGGGCGCTCCCGCTGCAGTAGCGCTCGAAGCAGCCCCGCTTCCCGCACGGGCACGGCCGGCCGTCGGGCACGAGCACGAGGTGCCCGAGCTCCGGCGCGACCCCGTGGGCCCCGCGGAACACGGCACCGTCGACGAGCAGCGCCGCGCCGACCCCGGTGCCGAGCGCGACGAGGACGGCGACACGCGCTCCCGCGGCCGCGCCCACCCGGTGCTCGGCGAGTCCCGCGGCGTTGGCGTCGTGCTCGAGGGTCACCGGGAGGCCGAGCCGCTCCGCCATCCGCTCGGCGACGGGTTCGTCGCGCCACGGCAGGTGCGCCCCGAAGGAGACCGAGCGGCGGTCCGGGTCCACGAAGCCCGCCACGGCCAGGCCGACCGCGGTCACCTCGCCCCCGTCCGCGCGGGCCCGGTCGGTGAGGTGCCCGACGAGGGCCGCCACCGTCTCGTCGAGCTCGGCGCCGGTGCGCGGGGTCGGGGCGACCCGGGTCGCGAGCAGCGTGCCGCCGGCGTCCACGAGCCCGGCCTTGGCCGAGGTGCCGCCGACGTCGACGCCGACGGTCAGCACGGACGCGGCCGACGGCGGACCGGGATGCGCTGCACGCCACGGCCGGTCCGGTCGGTGCGCGCGGGACCACCGGCGGGTGTGCGGGTGCCCGCCGGGACCCGGGCGGCCGGGGTGGTGGTCGGCGTGCCCGGTTCGGCGGGCCCC
>NZ_JBVPVA010000092.1:0-1695 GCF_055612215.1 Actinomycetospora sp.
ATCCCCGGCGTCCTCAGGTAGAGGCCGAGCAGCCCGCCGGAGAACGCCGCGAGGCCGAGGCCGGCGACCAGCGTGGGCACGACGGGCAGCAGTAGCGCGGCGCCGAGCACGATCTCGCTGGTCGAGAGCAGCCGCAGGAACTGGGTCGACTCCAGCTTGCCGAGGAAGGGATACGTGTTGCTGGCCATGCCGTGCATGGTCTGGGCGGTCTGCTCGTCGCCCCGGGACTTCTCGAGCCCGGAGTTGAGGATGAACGCCCCGGTGGCGAGGCGGGCGGGGATGTGGCGAGCCTTGAGCGGGAGCTTCATGACGAGCCCTCCAGAGATCATCTCGGTTGCCGTTTCAACCGTAGACCCCGCTCCACCCGTGTCGACAGCCTCGCCGGGCCGCCCGCGACGTCAGCGCCCTGCGTCGAGCCGGCGCGTCAGCTCGGCGTCGTCGGCGACGAACCACAGCTCGTGTGACCGGTTCGCCTCGCGGATCCAGTCCTCGACGGGGCCGCTCGTCGGCCCGTGGTGGCCCGGGTCGCCGACGACGACGAGCCGCAGTCGGTAGTTCACGAACTTCTGCACCACGGCCCCGGCCACGCCCGAACGGAGCCGGAAGAAGTCGGCGCAGAGCCGCTCGACCGGGATCGCGACGACGGTGGCCTCCTCGCCGAACGCGTCGCCGATGACGTCCAGCGCCGAGGACTCGTCGCAGACCACCGGACCCTCGGGGGCGAGCGCGAGGACGCGCGTCCCGTTCCTCGTCGTCGTGACCACGAGATCACCGTAGGAACGGGCTCAACCGGTTTCCCGGTGAGGGCTCTCCGCGTCCTGCTCGCCGCGCAGCCGCGCGAAGACGGCCATGTCCCGCCGCACCCCGCCGAGCTCCATGTAGCTGCGCAGCACGCCCTCGCGGGTGAAGCCGGCGGCCTGGGCGGTCCGGACCGACGCCCGGTTGGCCGGCTCGATGAACGCCTCGAGCCGGAACAGCTCCGGGAAGGTCCAGGCGAACCCGGTGACGGCCACCAGTGCGTCGCCGGCCGCACCTCGTCCGCGGGCGCGGGGCGCGACGGAGTAGCCGACGGACGCCCGTCCCTGCTCGTGGTTCCGGAGCCACAGCCCGATCCCGCCCAGCGCCTCGTCGGACCCGGCGTCGGCGATGACGAACGAGAACCCGATCCCCTCGGCGAGGCGTCCGTGCTGGCGGTGGATGTAGTCCAGGGCCTGGGCGTCGTCCGCGTGCGCGGGCAGGGTCCCGATCAGCGGGACGTACGGGTCGGTCGCGAGGTCCCGCACCATCGCCACGTCCTCGGTGCGGTACTCGCGCAACTCGACGCCGCCGTGGGCCGGCCGCGTCGCCGGCCACGGCAGCGAACGGACGTCCACGCGAGAGCCTCCAGCACGGACTGGTCATTCAGGTGCCGGCCAGGACCCGCCGCCGCGCACGCCACGACAGCACGGAGAGCACCGCCACACCGCTCATCAGCGAGCCGACCGCGCAGAAGCTCGCGACCGAGAGCACCGACCCCGCCGACCCCACCGACCCGATCGACAGGACGGAACCGACGGAGCCGATCGACAGGACCGAGCCGCGACACCCGATGCAGAGCACCGAGCCCTCGGACCAGAGCGAGAGGACGCTGTCGGAGTCACCGCCGCTGTTGCTCACGTCCGAGATGGTGCCGGGTCGCCGCGGACCAGGCCAGCG
>NZ_JBVPVA010000107.1:0-1494 GCF_055612215.1 Actinomycetospora sp.
GGGCCGAGGCACCGAAGACATTTCCGCATCGAAACCTCCTCACCCAATGCAACCTCCCTCACTGTATCGCCGCTCTCAGTGATCGGGGCGGTTGCCGTGTCAGGCTGGATCGTAATTGCTCCCGTCAATCCCCTTGAGCTCAGATCCGGTGCGGCCTCAACCGGTCAACGCAACAGCGTTGGCGAACGCCTTTGATGGTGTCATCCAGCCGAGGGTCTGTCGAGGACGGGTGTTGAGAGATCGTGCAATGGCGTCGAGCTGGCGCTGGCTGTGGATCGACAGGTCGGTCTTCTTCGGCAAGTACTGACGAAGGAGTCCATTGGTGTTCTCGTTGCTGCCGCGCTGCCAGGGGCTGTGGGGGTCGCAGAAGTAGATCGGCAGGTTCGCGGCGACGCTGATCTCGTGGTGGCGGGCCATCTCCGAGCCCTGGTCCCAGGCCAGCGAGCGGCGCAGCGCTTCGGGCAGCGCGGTGATGGTGGGGATCATG
Organism: Actinomycetospora sp.; assembly: GCF_055612215.1. Classification (NCBI taxonomy): domain Bacteria; kingdom Bacillati; phylum Actinomycetota; class Actinomycetes; order Pseudonocardiales; family Pseudonocardiaceae; genus Actinomycetospora; species Actinomycetospora sp. The sequence goes on from NZ_JBVPVA010000107.1 coordinate 488, forward strand.
GCGTCGCGGACGGTCTCGGCGTCGTGGCGGGCGGGCAGGTGCACCAGCAGCACGAACCGGGTGGCGCGTTCGACCAGGGTGGCGATCGCGGAGGCGTTCTCGGCGCCCAGGATCAGGTCGCCTTCCCAGTGCCCGGGCACCGCGCGGTCGGCGGCCTCGGCGGGCCGCTCGGAGATCATGATCTCCGGGGTGATGTAGGTCCGGTTCGAGCGGGCGGTGAACGCCCGGGGCCGGCGGACCGCGCGGTGGGTGCGCAGGCACTGGTGCAGTTCGCGGCGCAGGCTGCCCCGGCCTTGGACGTAGAGCTCCTGGTAGATCGTCTCGTGGGACACCTGCATCTCCGGGCGGTCGGGGAACTGCTCACGCAGGTCGTGGGTGATCTGCTCGGGGCTCCAGCGCTTCGTGAGCCGGGCCTGGACCTGGTCGACCAGCTCAGGATGCCCGCTGAACTTGGTCGGTTTCGGGCGCCGGGCCCGGGCGTCGGCCTTGGCCTGGGCTGGCCCCGCCCGATACGCGTCCTGGCGGGCCCGGCGGGCGTCGACCCGCCGCCCCGGGCGCGGCGGCCCGCTCGGGGCCGGCGCCCGGCCGCGGGAGTGGGCTCCCCGCCGCTCGCGCACCACGTGGTTGCGGTCGATCTCGCGCTTGATCGTTGAACGGTGCCGCCCGAGCAGGCGGGCGATCTCGACCTGGCGCAGCCCCGCGGCCAGCCCCCTCGAGATCTCCTCACGCTCGGCCAGCGACAGGTACCGGCCCGAGGGCTCGGCCAGCGACGGGATCATCCCGCCAGACTCACGAACCCACCGCCAGCCAGTGTCATCTGACACGCCCACCCGAGCACACGCCTGCCGGTGATCCAGACCCGCCAGCCGCGCCCGCCAGAACTCCCGCACCCGCGCCCGCGAACCCAACACATCGCCCAACACACACCCCACACGAACTCGAGGTGTTGCGACAGCTACTTGAATCCGCCGGCCGGTCGGCCTGCCCTATGTGCTCCTGATCAACGG
>NZ_JBVPVA010000108.1:0-7386 GCF_055612215.1 Actinomycetospora sp.
GAAGCGCTGCGCCGCTCGCTGGCCTGGGACCAGGGCTCGGAGATGGCCCGCCACCACGAGATCAGCGTCGCCGCGAACCTGCCGATCTACTTCTGCGACCCCCACAGCCCCTGGCAGCGCGGCAGCAACGAGAACACCAACGGGCTGCTGCGCCAGTACTTCCCCAAGGGCAGCGACCTCTCGGTCCACACCCCCGAGGACCTCGCCGCGGTCGCCGCCGAACTCAACGGCCGACCCCGCAAGACCCTCAACTGGCGCAAACCCGCCGAAGCGATGCAGCAGCTACTGTCCGACCCACTGACCACCGGTGTTGCGACGACCCCCTGAGGCCGAGCGCCTCCCGGGGTGCGCTGTGTGCCCCTGATCATGGGAGGCCGGCGTGGGCTCGGGAGCCCTCAGCCGAAGGTCTCGACGACGGCGTCGGCGACGACCTTCATCGTCGTGCGCCGGTCCATGGCGGTGCGCTGGATCCAGCGGAAGGCGTCCGGCTCGCTCATCTTCTTCTTGGCCATGAGCAGGCCTTTCGCCCGCTCCACGGCCTTGCGGGTCTCCAGGCGCTCGGTGAGGCCGGCGACCTCGTCCTCGAGCGCGGTGATCTCGGCGAAGCGGCTCGCGGCGACCTCGATCGCCGGCACCACGTCGGTCTTGGTGAACGGCTTGACGAGGTAGGCCATCGCGCCCGCCTCACGAGCGGCGTCGACGAGATCGCGCTGGCTGAACGCGGTGAGCATGACGACCGGGGCGATCCGCTCCTGCGCGATCGTCGTCGCGGCCTCGAGCCCGTCGGTCCCGGGCATCTTGATGTCCATCATCACGAGGCCGGGCCGCAGCGTGCGCGCCAGCTCGATCGCCTGGGCGCCGTCGCCGGCCTCCCCGACGACGTCGTAGCCCTCCTCGCGGAGCATCTCCACGAGGTCCATGCGGATGAGCGCCTCGTCCTCGGCCACCAGCACGCGCAGGGGCTCGCGGGGGGCGGGCTCCTCGACGGCGACGGCCGCGTCGGCCGCCGTGGCGATGTCCTCGGCCTGCTGGCTCATGGCGTCTCCTCTGCGCGTCGCTGCGTCCGGCCGCTGCCGTGCGACGCTGCAGGGCGGCTCGATCCAGCGGACCCTACCGGGCCGGACTGCCGGTCCGTCCGCGACGAGCGCCACGGTGTGCACCAGCTAACAGCGCGGCCACCGGAATCCACGCTTCGGGGAACCGGCCCGTCAGTACTTCGGTCCGACGAGCTCGTCGAGCCGTGCGACCGCCGCTCTCCGGGCGACGGAGACCATGTCGCCTCGGGCTCGGCGGCGGGCGATGTCGAGTCGGTCCAGGGCGGCTTCGCAGATCGCCAGGATTTCCTCGGACTTGTTGGAGAACAGACACCGCGGATACTCATAACGCACGAGTCCCTTCCCGGTCAGACGTTGTGTCCAATTGCGGCTGCGACACCCATCGGAGTGGAACAGGCCTCGCAGGAGTGGGCCGGGGCGCTCGTCGGTGATGGCGCGCTGCCACGGTTCCAGCACGATCGACCGGGTGTGCTTCGCCCCGGGTCCGTGCTGCGGAAAGAGGCACAGCCAGTGCTTCGAGTGGCTCCGCAACGCGTGGCAGCCCGTCCTCTCGGCGCGGGCCACCCGGCTCGCCGGCAGGACGGCCCGCATCGCGTGCTCCACCTCCTGGGAGATGCCGGGCCAGTCGTCGGAGCAGTAGATCGCCAGGACGGCCGAGTTCGGGGTCGGCGTCGTGATGTGGCCGTCCCCGAGGTACGTCCCGAGCAGGTAGGCGTACTCGGGCCGGTCGAGCGGCTCCCCGTCGCACCGCGGGCAACGCTGGGTTACTCGCGGCGCACGCGGACGACGACGGCCGCCACGACACCAGTACTGCACCGTGCTCTTCGGAAGCCCCAACGAGCGGCCGATCTCGGTCGCGTGGAGGCCTGCGGTGGCCAGATCAAGCGCGGCGTCGACGGTCGCCTCGGTGTGCACGAACCGCACTGTGCCGCGGGGCACCGACATCGTCGCGGAACAGCCGCCCGGCGACGGCCGCAGCGGCATGAGTGGCTAGACTTGGCTACCACGAACTGTACTCCAGAAGGACGAAGCCCCCGTAGCCCAAATGGCAGAGGCCGCGGTCTCAAACTCCGTACAGTGTGGGTTCGAATCCCACCGGGGGCACCGACGATGTGGCGTTCACGACCGCTGCGTCAGGCGAACGGGTCCGGGGGTCGCGGGCTGATCGCGAGCAGGACGGGCCGGTCCGCCGGCGACGCCGATCCGCACCCGGGCTGGTCCCCGTGCCCCGAGGAACACGATCCGCACCCGGCACTCGGGCAGGCGCTGCCGAGATCGTCGACGCTGAGGCGCCCCTTGCGCACCCAGTGGTCGACCATCGCGGAGGCCTCGTCGCGGGACACCCCGACCCGCCGGGCCACCTCGGTGAGGCTCGTGGCCGTCCCGGCCCGCACCTCGGCGAGGACCTGGCGCAGCGGGCTGGTCACGAGAGCAGCACCCCGATCTGGAACACGGCGACGGCGAGCACCCAGGCGACCCCGAGCTGCATGACGATCCCGCCGAGGGTCCAGCGGGTGCCGATCTCGGCACGCTGCGCCGCGACCGTGGTCATGCACGGGGTGTAGGCCAGCAGGAACACCATGAACGCGAGGACGGCCGCGATCGTGTGACCGCCGGAGGTCCGGTCGAAGGTGTCGCGCAGCGCGGGACCGAGGGCGCCGGCCTGGTGGACGTCGGCGGGCTCTTCGGCGGAGTAGGTCTGCGCGGTCGTCGCGACCACGGCCTCCTTGGCGACGAACCCGGTGACGAGGGCCGCCGAGGCGTGCCAGTCGTCGAACCCCGCCGGGGCGAAGACCGGCGCGATCGCCCGCGACACCCCACCGAAGACGCTCTCCGACGGCGCGACCTGGCCGAAGCCGGCGCCGGCGCCGGGCATCGGGATCGACGAGAGGAGCCAGACCACGGTCACGGTCGCGACGATGATCCCGCTCGCGGTCCGCAGGAAGGCGCGCAGCTTCTGCCAGGTCTGCACGGCCATCACCCGCAGCGTCGGGCGGCGGTAGGGCGGGAGCTCGAGCAGCAGCGGCTCGTCGACCAGGTCGCGGAAGAGCACCCGGCGCAGCAGCCATCCCATGCCGATGACGAGCGCGATCGACAGCACGTACATCACGAAGACCATCGTCCCGGCCTGGCTGCCGAAGAAGATGCCCGCGAGCAGCACGTACACCGTCAGGCGGGCGCTGCAGGACACGAACGGGATGATCAGGTTCAGCAGCAACCGCTGGCGGGGGTTGCGCAGGATGCGCGTGCCGGCGAGGGCGGGCACGTTGCACCCGAACCCGACGATGATCGGGAGGAAGGCCTTGCCGGGCAGCCCGATGAGGCGCATCAGCCGGTCGACCACGAAGGCCGCGCGGGCCATGTAGCCGGAGTCCTCGAGCACCGCCAGCAGCACGAACATGATCGCCATGAGCGGGGCGAAGCTGAGCAGCTGGCCCACCCCGGAGATCAGACCGTCCTGCACGAGTCCGGTCAGCCAGTCCGGGGCGTGCACCAGGGCGAGCACCCACCCCGCGGCCCCGGCGACCGGTCCGTCGAAGACGTCCTGGACGAGGTTCTGCAGCGGCGAGGCCACCGCGGTCGTCGCCTCGAACACCCCCCACATCACGGCGAGGAAGATCGGCAGTCCGAACCAGCGGGAGGTGAGCACCCGGTCGGCGCGGTCGGACCAGGTGACCCCCGACCCGCGGCGGGTCACCGCCGCCGCCAGCACCTCGTGCGCCCAGGCGTAGCGGGCCTCCGCGACGAGCAGCTCGACCTCGTCGGCGGCGTCCTCCGGGTCACCCTCGGTGTCCTCGCCCGCCAGCCGGCGTGCCGTCTCGGCGGCCAGCGTCCGGACCCCGTCGGGCCCGGGCCCTCCCTCGAGCAGCGCGAGCGCCCGCCACCGCAGCGCAGGTCCGGGACCGCCGGCGACGGCGAGCGCGTGGGAGACCGTGTCGACGGCCGACTCGAGATCGCTCCCGAGCCCGGCCGGGCGCGGCGCGCCGCGGTCCCCGAGCGCCGCCAACACTGCGGTGGTGAGCGCCTCGACGCCCCGACCGTTGCGAGGGACGACCGGCACCACCGGGACGCCGAGCGCGCGGCCGAGGGCCTCGTGGTCCACCTCCACCCCGCGGGACCGGGCGATGTCGCCCATCGTGAGGGCGACGACCACCGGGACGCCGGTGTCGGCGATCTGGGCGGTGAGGTAGAGGTTGCGGGTCAGGTTGGACGCGTCGAGCACGGCGACCACGAGGTCGGGCTGGCGGGGCGCGTCGACCAGCAGCTCGCGGGTCAGCTGCTCGTCGGGTGAGTCCGGCACGAGGCTGTAGGTCCCGGGCAGGTCGACCAGGGCGAGCTCACCCCGACCGGACGGCCGCCACGTCCCGCGCGCGACCGTCACCGTCTTGCCCGGCCAGTTGCCGACGTGCTGCCGGGCACCGGTGAGCGCGTTGAACAACGTCGACTTGCCGACGTTCGGATTACCGACCAGGACGATCTGCGGGGCGCCCTCCGGGGCGTCATCGAGGTCGTCGATGCAGCACGGCTTCTCCAGCAGCAGGCCGGACGCGCCGCGGCGGGAGATCGGTCCCGTGCTCACGCCGGTCCCCCGACCCGCAGCTCGCGGGCGCCCGCGGCGTCGAGCGCCACCCTGCTGTCGGCGTCGACGGCCACGATGAGTCCCCCGACCCCGCCGCGTCCGATCACCTCGAGCCGCGCCCCCGGGACGAACCCCAGCTCGGCCAGTCGCCGCCGCCGCAGCCGGGTCGCCTCGACCCGGCGGAGCACCGACACCGTCCCCACCGGACAGCCGTCGAGCGAGCGCTCCGGGATCGCGGCCTCGTTGCTCGCAGTCACGAGCGAAGTAAGCCTCACCTATCCCCGGAGGGCAAGTCGCGTGCTGGCGAGTCGTCCCGCTTCGGGCGTTTCACCCGGAAGATCAGGGCGCCCGACCGACACGGTTCCCACATCCGGTCCGGGTCTCCCGCGGACGTGTCCCCGTCTCGGCGTCCGCGTCACTGCGCCTGGACCACGAGCAGGGCGACGTCGTCGCGGAGCTGCCCGTGCTGGAAGTCGGAGACCTCGGCGAGCACGGCGTCGGCGATGTCGTCCGCCGACGCCCCGGCGAGGGAGGCGACGAGGGCCTCGAGCCGCGCCGCCCCGTAGAAGCCCCGCGGCCCGCGGGCCTCGATGACCCCGTCGGTGTAGAGCACCAGGGAGTCGCCGGGCGAGAGTCGTGTCTCGACCTCGGTCAGCTGCAGCTCCGGGAAGACCCCGACCAGTCGGCCGGGGGCGTCCACCACCTCGACCCGGGTTCCGCGCAGCACGAGGGCGGGCGGATGCCCGCCGCTGACCAGCGTGAGCGCGACGCCGTGGGCATCCAGCGTGATCGACGCGTGGACCATCGTCGCGAAGCGGTACCGGTCGGCCCCGTTGTGACGCCGCATCGCGGCGTTGATCCGGTGCAGGACGGCGGCGGGCTCGAGTCCGTGCCTGACCTCGGCGTGCACGGTGTGCCGGATCAGGGCGGTCAGCACCGCCGCGTGCGGACCCTTCCCGCAGACGTCGGCCACCGTCACCGTCCACCGCCCGCGCTCGTCGTCCTCGTGGACGTCGTAGAGGTCGCCACCGACGTAGACCCCGGTCAGCTCCGGGCTGGGCGGGCGGTAGCGCCCGGCACAGCTCAGCCCCGGGACGTCGGGCAGCTCGCTGGGCAGCAGGGCGGTCTGCAGGGTGCGGGCGATCGTCCGCTGCTGCTCGTACAGCGCCGCGTTGTCCAGCGCGAGCGCCGCGGTGGCGGCGAGCTGGCCGACGAAGGTGAGGTCGTCCTCCACGAATCGGCGTCGGGACTCGGCGTGCACCAGGGTCAACGCACCCAGGCTGCGACCCCGCACCTGCAACGGGACCACGATCGCCGAGCGCAGCCCCAGGGCCCGGATCAGCTCGAGGTGGGTGGCGTCGACGGCGCTCGCGACGAGCAGCTCGTCCGGCACGTCGGTCATCACCACCGGCCTCCCGGACCGGGTCACCTGCAGGGCACTCCCCGGTGCCTCGGGATCGGACGGGTAGCGCCGCTCGAGCTCCTCGACGAAGGTGACCTTCGCGGGGTCGAGGTGCGCGACGGCGACCTGCTCCACCCGCTCCCCGCGCACCAGGTGCACGGCCGCCCAGTCGGCGATCCCGGTCACGGCCAGGTCGGCGAGCCGTTGCAGACGCTCCTCGACCGAGAGCGGCGCCTCCATCAACTGGCTCGCCCGGGCCAGGAACGTCATGCGGTCCCGCTCGCGCTCGGCGGTCGCGCGCGCCTGCCTCTCGGCCGCGTACAGGCGCGCCCGGTCGAGGGCCTGCCCGCACAGCGAGGCCACCGCGACCAGGAACTCCCGCTCGCCCGGCCCGAAGACCTGCGGGTTGCGGAAGCGGAACACCACCGCGCCGAGGTCCTGGTCGTCGACCCGCAACGGCAGGCACACGCAGGCCTGGAGTCCCCCCGACACGCCCGCAGCGGACTCGTGCGGGTAGCGGCTCCGCCACTGCTCGGCGTCCTCCAGCCACACCGGTGTCCCGCTCAGGACGGCGTCGGACATCGGTCGCCCGGCCCGGACGCGGATCCGCCGGAACCGCTCCACCGCCTCACCGGCCACCCCGGTCACGTGGAGGGCCTCCAGCACCTCCGGATCCGACGACGACCGGACGTAGACCCCGCAGGCGTCCGCCTCGAGGAGGGCTGCGGCGGTCGTCCCGGTGAGCCGACCGATGTCCTGCGGAGTCGCGGCGCTGGAGAGCTGCTCGGTCAGGTGTTGCAACCCCCGGGCCCGCGACCGACCCGCCTCCACGTCAGCGGTCACGGCCGGTCATCTCCATCCGCGCGTGCGGACCCACGGTGCGTGGTTCCCCGGCCGCCGGCGTCACCCCGGAAGGGTAGGCCGCCCGCGTGCGCCCCCGGCACCTCCGTCGAGCTCGTCCGCGCGTCGCTCCAGGTACGCCCGCTCGACGTCGTTGGTGGCCTGCTCCGCGGCCGCCCGGTAGGCCCGCCCGGCGTCCACGAGGTGCCCGGCGCGCCGCAACAGGTCGGCGCGGACGGCGGGCAGGAGATGACCGCGTGCGGCGACGCCGCCGCGACGCGCGAGGTCGTCGAGCACCGCCAGGCCGGCCTCGGGACCGGCGTGCCTCGCCAGGGCCACCGCCCGGTTGAGCTCGACCGTCGGGGACGGGGCCCGGGCGAGCAGCGCGTCGTAGAGCGCGAGGACCTGCGCGGTGTCGGTGTCCTCGGCGCGGGCGACGGTCACGTGGCAGGCCGCGATCATCGCCTGGAGCTGGAAGGGTCCCAGCTGCGCCCGACGACGGGCGTGGT
>NZ_JBVPVA010000429.1:0-4845 GCF_055612215.1 Actinomycetospora sp.
CGCTCGCCGCGGCCCGCGAGGCCGACCGTCGCCGCGCCGCGGGGGAAGCGTCGTCGCGGCTCGGGACGCCGGTCGCGGTCAAGGACGACGTCGACGCCGCGGGCCTGGTGAACGCCCGGCTCCCCCAGCCGGTGACGTGGCCCGCGACCGCCGACGGGACGCTCGTCCTGGCCCTGCGGCGCGTCGGCCTGGTCCCGATCGGGCGGACGACGCTCCCCGAGCTGGCCGCCTTCGGCGTCACCGACTCGGCCCGCCACGGGATCACCCGCAACCCGCTGGCCCTCGGGCGGACGCCGGGCGGGTCCTCGGGCGGGTCGGCCGCGGCCGTGGCGGCGGGGATCGTGCCGATCGCGACGGCGAGCGACGGCGCCGGCTCGATCCGCATCCCGGCCGCCTGCTGCGGACTGCCCGGCTTCAAGCCCACGCAGGGGACGATGCCCTCGAGCGGCGGGTGGTGGGACCTCTCGACGCCGGGCTGTCTGACCCGGGACCTGGGGCTCGCCGCGGATTTCCTCGACGCGGTCGGCGACTTCCCGGAGTCGCTGCGCGGGGCCCTCGACGCCGCCCCGGGCCGGCTCCGGGTCGGGGTCACGGTCGATCCGCTGCCGCTCGCCCCGGCGGTGCCGCTGGACCCGCAGGTCGCCGGGGCGGTGCGGCTCGTCGCGGACCGGCTCGCCGACCTCGGGCACCGGGTGGCGCCCGTGCGGATCCGGGCCGACCGCGCCCAGGCCGCCGCGCTCGGCGTCACCACGCGGATCCTGCGCGGCCTGCACGACGCCGCGTCCGCCGCCGACCGTCCCGAGCTGCTCGAGCCCCGGATCCGCGACCTCGCCCGCGCCGGGGGCCTCGTCCCGCTGCCGGTGGTGCGGGCGGCGGTCCGGCACGGCCGGGTGTGGGGGGCGCGGGTACTCGACGAGCTCGGCGTCGATGTCCTGCTCACCCCGACGATGCGCGGCCCGGCGCCGTGGGTGGACCGCTGGGGCGGCCCGGCGCACGGGACCCGGGTCGGCGGGGTGACGACCCTGACGTCGATGGGCCGCTTCTACGCCCACACCCCGCTGTGGAACCACACCGGCGCCCCGGCGGTGACCCTGCCGGTCGACACCGGCGCGGAGCTCCCGCGGGCGGTGCAGCTCGTGGCGGGCCGGGGCCGGGACGCGCTGCTGATGTCGGTGGCGGGGCAGGTCACGCGGGCGTCGGAGGAGTCGCCCTCTCGGCGTGCTCCCCGTGCCTGAACGTCAGGAACGCGGCGTTCACGCGCCGGCACAGGCCTCGGGGTGTGACTGGCACCAGGGCGTCATCCCCGGGAACCGTCCGCGGTGGTCGGCCACCCAGCGGTAGACCCGCTCCTGCACGCCGGAGGTCGCCCGGTAGAGCGTGGACGGGAGCCTCGTTCCGGTCACGGTGTCGAGGACGGCGTTGACCGCGGCCGCCCCGGCGAGCCGGTGACCGTCGGGGCCCTGCCACTGCACGGCGTCGGCACAGGTCGCCGCGTCCGTGCCGATCGACTCCGGCGCGCCGGGCTCCTGGTAGGGCCGCACCCGGATCCGCCCCCGCCGGTCCATGGCGCGGACCCACCCGACACTGCGCGTGCAGAACCCGCAGTTGCCGTCGAACACGAGCACTCGATCATCCACGGGTCCAGGGTGCCCGTTAGGTTGCGGTCATGATCCCGGGAGACGCAGCGCAGCGGAGCTGGACCAGGCAGGCGCGGAGCGCGCGGTGACCAGGCAGGTGGTGATCATCGGCGCCGGGTTCGGCGGCATCGGGGCGGCCATCGAGCTGCGGGCCCACGGCTACACGTCCGTGACGATCCTCGACGCGTCGTCGGGCATCGGTGGCACGTGGCTCGCGAACTCCTATCCGGGCGCCGCGTGCGACGTCCCGAGCCACCTGTACTCCTACTCGTACGCCCAGCGACGCGGCTGGTCGCGGCTGTGCTCGCCCCAGTCGGAGATCCTCGACTACCTGCGGACCGTCGCGGCCGAGCACGGCGTCGCCGACCTCGTCGTCCCGAACACCCGGGTCACCGAGTGCCGGTGGGACGACGAGGCGCGGCACTGGCGCGTCGAGGGCGAGACCGACGGTGAGGCGCGGACGTGGACCGCGGACGCGGTCGTCGTCGCCACCGGCCAGCTCGCGCAGCCCTCGATCCCGGACATCCCGGGGCGGGAGGACTTCGCCGGGCACACGTTCCACTCCGCGCAGTGGGACCACGACCACGACCTGACCGGACGCCGCGTCGCCGTCATCGGCACCGGGGCGAGTGCGGTGCAGTTCGTGCCGGAGATCGCGCCCGTCGTCGGGCGGCTGTCGGTGTTCCAACGCACCGGGAACTGGTTCCTGCCGCGGCGCAACGTGCCCTACCCGCGGCCGGTGAGGGCGCTGCTGCGCGTGCCCTACCTCCAGCGGATCCGCCGGTGGGGTCTCAAGAACCTGTACCTGGAGTCGCTGACCCTGGCGATCCGGACGCCCCGCAGCGTCGGGTGGCTGCTGTCGTTCCGCTCGAAGTGGTTCATGCAGCGCCAGCTCAAGGACCCGGAGGTGCGTCGCAAGGTCTGGCCGGACTACACCTTCGGGTGCAAGCGGGTCCTCTTCAGCTCGCACTGGCTCCCGGCGCTGCAGCGCGACAACGTCGAGGTCGTCACCGACTCCGTCGAGCGCATCGAGCCCGACGGGGTCCGGACCGCGGACGGCAGGCTGCACCGCGTCGACACGATCATCTGGGGCACCGGGTTCCGCACGACGCAGTTCATGTTTCCGATGGAGATCCACGGGCGTGGCGGCACGTCGCTGCGGGACGCGTGGGCCGACGGGCCGCACGCGCACCTCGGGATGACGGTGCCCGGCTTCCCGTCGCTGTTCGTGATGTACGGCCCCAACACGAACACCTCGGGCGGCTCGATCATCGTCTACCTCGAGGCGCAGGCCCGGTACGTGCGCACCGCGCTCGAGGAGGCCGACCGGCGCGGGGCCGCGGCGGTCGACGTGCGCGCCGACGTCGAGGCCGAGTCCGACCGCGAGGTCCAGCGGCGGTTCCGCGGCACGGCGTGGCTCGCGTGCGACTCCTGGTACCGCGACGCGTCGGGCCGGATCGTCACCAACTGGCCCGGCTACATGGTCGAGTACGAGAAGGCGACGAAGGCGCTCGACCCCGCGGAGTACGAGTTCCTGTAGGTAGGTGGCCTTCGGCCTCGTGAGCACTTTTCCGCGCTATGACACGGGAAAGTGCTCACACACGCCTGCTCCGTGGAGCAGGCATCGAGGCGGACAGCGTGGCTTGTGAGCACTTTCCCGTGTCATAGAGCCTGTCGGGATTTGCTGTTCGGTTCGGCTGCGTCTCGGTGGTTGCGGTGTTCGGCTGCGGGGGTGTCGCCAGTCGGGATCTGATGGCAGGTCGCGGCGCCCCGTCCGGGCGCCGCGATCGTCCGTTTCATCCGGTGGCGGCGTGGAGTTTGAGCAGGTTGTGGGCGGTGGCGATCAGGGTGAGCTCGCTGCGGACCGCGGGTAGGCCGCGGAGCCGGAACCGGGTGGTGATGCGGTTCTTGATCTGCCCGAACACCGGTTCGACGATGGCTTGCCGGCGGCGGTAGCGGGCGCGTTGGGCGGGCTCGGCGAGCCGTTCCCGCATCTGGCGGGTGATCGCGGACTGCCGCTGGGGCGGCTGCTGGCGCCCGGGTTGTTTCAGCGCGTCGCGGTCGGGGGGTACCAGCGCGTCGGGCCCGCGGTGCTGGCGGTGGGCGGCGAGCAGGTCGGCGAGCTGACCGGTGTGGAAGTAGCCGGCGTCGGCGAGCACGACCTCGACCGGCTCGGTGATCCCGGCGTGGGCGAGGTTGGCCAGCGCCGCGCGGATCATCGGGGTGAGCTGGCCGGCGTCGTTGGCTGCATCGACGACCTCGACCGCCACGATCAGCTGGTCGTCGCTGACGGTCACCTGGCCGTTGAAGCCTTGCAGGAACCCTTGGGCGGTGCGCTGGGTGCGCGAGTCGGGGTCGGTGGTGTTGACCCGCAACGGCTTGCCGGTCGGGGTCGCGGGTTCGACCGGTGGCCGCCCCTTGGGGTAGGCGCCGTGGCTGGTCTTGTGGGCCTCACGGGCTGCGACCCGCTGCTCATAGCGATCATGGCGGGCTTGTCGCTCAGCCGCCGCGGCCTGCTCACGGGCCGCGAGAGCCTCTTTCGCCGCCTGCAGCGCCGCCCGCCGCCGCCGCGGGTCTTTCATGTCCTCGGGGGGCTCGTCACCCCGGCGCCCCGCCCCGTGCTCGGCGTCCTCGGCCGCATCGACCGACTCCGCCTGCCCGAGCCGCGCCTCGACCGCCGCGTCCAGCTCGGTCAGGGCTTTGTCGATCCCGGCCGCGGTGCGGTTGGCCCGTGAGGAGGCGTTCGCGGCCAGCTTGGTGCCATCGACCGCGATCGTCCCGACCCGCACCAGCCCCGCCGCCCGGCACAACGCCAACACCTGCACGAACAGGTCCTTGAACACCTCGCGGTGGCGCACCCGGAACGCGGCGATGGTGTCGTGATCCGGTACCTGGTTGGCGGTGATCACCCGGAACGCCACGTCGTGCTCGCAGCTGCGTTCGATCTGCCGCGACGAGGTCTGCCCGACCGCGTACCCGTAGATCAACAGGGTGAGCATCATCGTCGGGTCGTACGCCCGCCGGCCCCGGCCCCCGAGCCGGTACGACGAGATCAACGCGGCCAGATCCAGCGTCTCGACCGCGTCGATCACCGTCCAGGCCAGATGCCCCTCGGGCAGCCAGTCCCGCACATCAGGAGGCAGCAGGAACCCGGTGTCACGGTCCACCGGCCGGAAGTCACGAGCCACCCCAAGATCCAATCAGGAGC
>NZ_JBVPVA010000458.1:0-2208 GCF_055612215.1 Actinomycetospora sp.
AGGCCTGGTGCGGGATGCGCCCGGAGACGTCCTGCATCGTCAGGCCCGGCGGGTGGTTGTGCAGGGCCAGGTGGGAGGCCTGCGGCCAGTTGCGCATCATCTGCTGCGCGGTGTCGCGCATGACGGGGCTGTCGAGGTACGTCAGGATCTCCGGCCACGAGTCGAGCTCGACGTGGTGGGAGTCGACGTCGACGATCAGGTAGTCGTCCAGGCCGTAGCGGACGGTGTCGCGCCGGGCGTTCGCGAGGATCTCGCGGGTGTCCGTCGCGGTGGTGATCTCCTGGGTGGGCAGGCGCCGCACGCTCGGGTCGGTCGCGGTCATGAGCTGCTCCTCGAGAACCAGAGGGCGAGGTCGAACGGGTTGAGGTCGTGGCTGCGCAGGGCGGCCGCGGCGAGGGCGACCGCGTCGGTCGGGGTGGTGTCGCGCGCGTCCGGCGGCTCGGCGCCCTCCTCGGCGGCCACGGCCCAGCAGCGGGCGGTGGTACTCACCAGACGGCGGGCCGTGGCGGGGTCCAGCGCGGCGATCGCGCCGTCGTCGAGACCGGCCGTGACCTCGGCGGCCAGGGTGGCGACGAGCTCGTCGATGCGACGGGCCCGGTCGGTGCGCTCAGACGGTGACACGGATCCGCCCCCCGTCCTCGCTCACCGGGAAGGACCGCAGCGCCAGGTCGGGGCGCCCGGGGTGGCGGCCCGTCGTCACGTCGTACTCGAAGCCGTGCCACGGGCACACGACGTGCATGGTGTCCTCGTCGAAGCGCAGGCCGAGGCTGCGGCGCTCGTCGTCGAGGCGCTCCCGGACCCGGCTGACGATCCGGCCCTGGCACGCCGGCCCGCCCTGGTGGGCGCAGACGTTCTCCCACGCGTGGAGCCGGCCGGCGAAGCGGAAGACCCCGAGGGTCACGGCGCCCGTCGCGGTGGTGATCTCGACGACGAGGCGGCCCCGTTCGGGCACGTCGTCCGACGCCCCGACGTCGACGAGCCGTTCCGTGGTGGTCATGGGAGACAGCGTCCCCCGTCGGCTCCGCCCGTGTCGACGCTCACGGCTCCGTCGCCGCCGCGATCACCGCCGAGAGGTCGCCGTGCAGGCGCATCAGCTCCTCGAGCGGCATCCCGAGGCGCTCGACGATCGCCGGCGGGATGCGCTCCGCGTCGGCCCGCAGCGCCCGGCCGGCCTCGGTGAGCGTGACGGCGAGGGTGCGCTCGTTGCCGGGGACCCGGCGTCGCTCGACGTAGCCCTGGGCCTCGAGCCGCTTGAGCAGCGGCGAGAGCGTGCCGGGGTCGAGCGCGAGCATCCCGGAGAGGTCGGTGACCGAGAGCGGCTCGTCCCCCCAGAGCGCGAGCATGACGAGGTACTGCGGATGGGTCAGGCCCATCGGCTCGAGCAGCGGCCGGTAGAGGGCGATCACCGATCGCGCGGCGACGGCCAGCGCGAAACAGACCTGGTTCTCGAGCGCGAGGGGGTCGATCTCGTCTGTGGGCGCCGTCATGGCGCCCACCTTACGTGGTGCGCATACTGTTGGGGCACAAACTTTCGAGGAGGTGCTCCGTGGTCCCGATGCCGCGACCCGGCCCGCTGTGGTGGCTCTGGTACGCCTACGGAGGAGGCCTGCCGGCGCGCTTCGCGCCGTGGGTGCTGCACGACACGACCTGTCGCACCTGGTGGGTGCGCCACGTCGTCCGGGTGCTCGTGCAGATCGCGCCGTTCGTGGCCGCGATCATCGTGTTCGTCCCCGGCCCGGTGTGGCTGCGCGTGATGAGCGCGCTCGGCGGCGCCATCATGGGGATGATCTTCGCGGTGGCCTACCTGCACGAGACCGCGGAGCACCGGCTCCTCAAGGCCGGCTACCCGGTCGGCACGGGCGTCGAGGCGCGGGCGGCCCGGACGCGGGACAAGGACGAGGCGGCGGCCGCCCGGTACGCGGCGCGGTGGCGCTCGGGTCCGTGAGCAGGGCCGGACGACGGGACCCGCAGGTGCCTCAGGGAGGCGGCGCGCCGAAGTCGGCGAGGACCCGCTCCAGGGGTGCGGGATGGACCGCGACGTCGCCGGCGAACGGGTGGTCGATGGCGACGGCGACGAACAACAGCACCCCGACGAGCGCCGCGAGGCTGGCGGTCATGACCGTGTGGAGCAGCGCGCTGCCGAGACCGAAGATCATCGTGAAGCCGATCGTCACACCGGCGCCCACGACCAGTGCCAGCCACAGGACA
>NZ_JBVPVA010000461.1:0-3114 GCF_055612215.1 Actinomycetospora sp.
AGGTCGATCAGCGCGGCGAGGAACCCGTCGAAGCGCCGCGCCCGGGATTCTCCGCCCACGAGGGTGCCGGTGTCGGGGTGGGCGAACAGCCGCCGCCACCACCGCTTCCCCACGGTGGAGCGCAGCACATCGGTGACGATCCCGGCCGGTAGTGGGCCGTGCCCGACCAGCTCCCCGGTCGCCGGGCTGTCCGGGTCGGCCAGGGCGTCGAGGGGGAGCACGATCCCGACCTCGACGTCGACGTCCTGCGCGCGGGCCTGTCCGGTGAGGCGTTCCACGAGGGTGTCGGCCATGACCTGGTCCCGACTCCGGCCGTCTCCGCCGGTCACGATGAGGCGGTTGGCGTGCGTGCGGAGGGCAGCGAGGCAGGCGACGCCCTGTTCGACGGGCAGCAGCCCGGAGAGCACGGCCATGGTGTCCGGCGCCGGGCGCAACGTGACCCGCCGATCCTTCCGCGCCGTCCGGCCGCGGCGGGTGTAGCCGGCCTTGTCGGTCTCGTACGCCACTCGCTTCACGGTCGCTTCGGCGCGGCGGAACCCCAGCTGCTCGAGCCCGGCCTCGGCGAGCGCCTTGTCGATCAGACGGCGCTGCTCGCCGTCGAGGTGAGAGGTCTGGCCGACCACGGTCTCGGCGAGCCGCTCACTGATCCGCCCCGCCACCAGCAGCCGGCGGGTCTCGGGCAGGTCAGCGGCCAGGGTGCGGGCGACCGTGAGCCGCTTCGAGCCCTGGGTCGGGGAGACCTGGGCGGCGAGGGCGATCTCGTCGGCGATCCCGCGGCCCAGCGCCTCCGGATCGAGACGGCCGGCGGCGACCAGCTCGGCCTGCTCGGCGACCCGGGTCCGGGCGAACGCGACCATCTCGGTGTGCTGCGCCGCGGCCAGCGCGGCCCGCAGCTGCTCATAGACGGCGATCCGAGCGCCGCGCGCCGCTGCGGCGACCGTCGGGTCGGCGACCGCAGCCGCGGCGCGCTCGCCGAGGCGGGCGAGCATCGCGGCCAGCTCCACACTGACGGCGTCACCCGCCCCGACCCCGGTGTTCGAACTCATGTGCGAAAGCTAGCGCGACCCCCCGACAATTACGCCGCGCCGACGACGGCCCGCGGGGCCGAGTGAGCGTCCCATCTCATGGGGCCGGACCGGCCGCCCTTCACGACCCCGACGAACGGTTCAGGGCCGCTCGGGCGGACCCGGAGATCCGGCGCGTCCGTGGCCGGTCGCGGGACCGCCGTGTATCAAGGCGGCATGGCCAACCCGATCGATCGTGCACGTCCGACGGGGCTGCGGTGAGCGTCCCGGTCGCCCAGGGAACCGAGATGGTCATCCACGGTCGGCAGCTGCGGCGGGACCGCGCGCTGATCATGGCCATCGTCAACCGCACCCCGGACTCGTTCTACGACCAGGGCGCGACCTGGCGGTTCGAGGCCGCCCAGGCGGCCATCGAGCACGCCGTCGCCGCCGGCGCGGACGTCGTCGACCTCGGGGGCGTCCCGGCCAGCCCGGGCCCGCTGGTGACCGTCGAGGAGGAGATCGACCGGGTCCGGCCGACCGTGGTGTGGGCGCGCGAGCGCTTCCCGGAGCTCACGCTGTCGATCGACACCTACCGCGCCGAGGTCGTCGAGGCGCTGCTGGCCGCCGGCGCCGACCTGGTGAACGACAGCTGGGCCGGCTGGGACGACGCGATCCTCCCCGTCACCGCCCGTTACGGCGCCGGGTACGTGTGCGCCCACACCGGCGGGCTGACCCCGCGCACCGACCCGGTCCGGCCCCGCTACACCGACGTCATGGGCGACGTCATCACCGCGACGACCACGCTCGCGGAGCGGGCCGTGGAGGCCGGCGTCCCGCCCGAGGGCATCCTGCTCGACCCGACGATCGACTTCGGCAAGAACACCCCGCAGAGCCTCGAGGTGCTGCGGTCGATGCCGCGGCTGATCGCGACGGGGTGGCCGGTGCTGCTCGCGATGTCGAACAAGGGCGTGGTGGGGGAGACCCTCGACGTCCCGCTCGAGGGCCGGCTCGTCGGCACGCTCGCCGCGACCGCCCTCGCGGCCGCCCAGGGCGTCGCGATGGTCCGCGCCCACCAGGTCGAGGAGACGCGGCAGACCGTCGAGATGGTCGCGAGCGTCCTCGGGCAGCGCGCCCCGGCCAACGCGCAGCGGTGGATGGACTGATGCATCAGGTCTGGCCGCTGCCGGCCCGGCCCGTCGAGGACGACGCGGACCTCGAGACCCTCTACCGCTACCCCGTCGACGAGGATCCGGGCGGCTCGCGTCGTTCCTGGCTCGCCGTCAACTTCGTCAGCTCCCTGGACGGCGGGATCGAGATCGAGGGGCGCAGCCGGGGGCTCTCGACCCCCGCCGACCGCCGCGTGTTCGCGCTCGGTCACGACCTCGCCGACGTCGTCCTGCTCGGCTCCGGCACCGCGCTCGCCGAGGCCTACCCGGGCCTGCGGCCGGACGCGGCGGCCGCCGACCGGCGGCGCCGGCACGGGCTCGCCGACGTGCCCCCGCTCGCCGTCGTGACCTCGGGGTCCTTCCCCGCGGACGCGACGAGCATCGTCGACGTGGCCGTCCCGACGATCGTCGTCACCGCCGCCGCCGCGCCCGCCGACCAGCAGGCGGCCTGGCGGGACGCCGGGGCCCGGGTCCTGATCGCCGGCAACGAGGCCGTCGACCTCGCCTCGGCCGTGCGGCAGCTCGCCGACGACGGCTACCGCCGGATCGACTGCGAGGGCGGCCCGGGGCTCGTCGGGACCCTGCTGCACGCCGACCTCGTCGACGAGATGCGCCTGACCATCGCGCCCCTCGCGGTGGCGGGACGGGCCGGCCGGGTCGCGACGAGCGCCGACCCCCTCGAGGCGCCCCGCGGGTTCACGGTCGCTTCGCTGCTCGTCGACGACGACGGGTCGCTGCTGATCCGCTACGTGCGCGAGGCGTTGGAGTAGACCCGCGTCGGGGTCACCAACACAGCGGCCCGGCGCTCGCGGGCCATGGCGGCGTCGAACTCGTCCCAGTCGTCGTGGGTGCCGCCCGCCGCGGTGAAGATGTCGCGGAGCAGGCCGGGGATCGCGTCCTCGGGAACGCCCGGCAGCGGGTCGTCCGGCCCGGCGATCTCG
>NZ_JBVPVA010000059.1:0-2981 GCF_055612215.1 Actinomycetospora sp.
AGACCGCGCAGGACCATCGCCTCGGCCATCTCGACGCCGATGTACCCCGCGCCCACGACGACCGCCCGACGGTGCTCGGAGTCCGAGAGGTCGGAGACGATCGCCTCGCCGTCCTCGAGCGACTGCACCCCGAAGATCCCGTCGGCGTCGATGCCGTCCAGCGGCGGGCGCAGCGGGCGGGCGCCGGTGGCGAGCACGAGGTCGTCGTAGGCGAGCTCGCCGTCCTCCCCGTCCCCGTCGACGGCGCGGAAGGAGACCGTCTGCTTGTCGAGGTCGATCGCCGTGGCCTCGGTCCGCATCCGCAGGTCGATCCCGGCCTCGCGGTGCTCCTGCGGCGAGCGTGCGATCAGGGAGTCGCCGTCGGACACCACGCCGGAGATCCAGTACGGGATCCCGCAGGCGGAGTACGAGGTGTAGTGGCCCTTCTCCAGGACGGTCACCTCGATGTCGTCCTCGGCGTGGCGCAGCGCGGTGTTCGCCGCGCTCATGCCGGTCGCGTCGCCCCCGACCACGACGATGCGACGGGTCATGTGCCCAACCTCCGATAGCGTGTGCGTGTGGCCGGAGCAGCCGAGATCGAGGTGGACGGCCGCGTCGTGCGGCTGACCAACCCGGACAGGGTGTACTTCTCGGCGCGCGGCGAAACGAAACTCGATCTCGCGCGCTACTACCTCGCGGTCGGGCCCGGCATCGTCACCGCGCTGCGCGACCGGCCCTGCATGATGCACCGCTTCCCGACCGGCGTGGACGGCGAGAAGGTCCACCAGAAGCGCCTCCCGAAGGGCGCCCCGGACTGGGTCCCGACGGTGCGGGTGCGCTTCCCGCGCTACAACCGGACCGCCGACGAGCTCTGCGTCTCCTCGATCGCGGACGTCGTCTGGGCCGTGCAGATGTCGACCGTGGAGTTCCACCCCTGGAACTCCCGCGCCGCGGACGTCGAGTCCCCCGACGAGTGGCGCATCGACCTCGACCCGATGCCCGGCGTGGGCTTCTCGACGGTGCGCGAGGTCGCGGGCGTCGTCCACGAGGTGCTCGACGAGCTCGGCGCGGTCGGCTTCCCGAAGACCTCGGGCGGCAAGGGGCTGCACGTCTACGTGCGCATCGCGCCGGAGCACTCGTTCGGCGAGGTGCGCCGGGCGGCGTGGGCGTTCGCCCGCGAGGTGGAGCGCCGGGCGCCGGACCTGGTGACGACGGCGTGGTGGCGCAAGGACCGCGCGCCCGGCACGGTGTTCGTCGACTACAACCAGAACACCCGCGACCACACGATCGCCTGCGCGTACTCGGTGCGGGGGACCCCGCTCGGCGTCGTGTCCGCCCCGGTGCGCTGGGAGGAGATCCCCGACGTCGAGCCGGCGGACTTCACGATCGCGACGATGCCCGCGCGGTTCGCCGAGCTGGGCGACCTGCACGCCGGGATCGACGAGGCGGTGTTCGACCTCGCCCCGCTGCTGGAGTGGGCCGAGCGCGACTCCGCCGAGGTCCCGGCCGACGAGGTCGAGGTCTAGCGGCCGCGGCTCAGAACGGCGTGCCGTTCCAGGGCACCGAGGGCGCCGCGAACAGCCGGGCCAGCCGCCCCGCGGCGCCCGGCGAGCCCTCCTCGAGCCGCCCGGCGCGGGCCAGCACCCGCGGGTCGACCCCGCCGAGCACCACCGAGGCCAGCGAGCTCACCGGCAGCGTGACGTCCGCGGCCGCGCGGGTGGGTTCGACGGCGGGGGCGAGCCGGTCGTGCGTGTCGAGCCGCCATCGGCCGGCGGTGAAGCCGGCCTCGTCGGCGACGTCGAGGACGATCCCGTCCTCGATCGGGTAGCGGCGCGCGACGAGCACCGCGGGCGCGTCGAGGACCCGCAGCCACAGCATCGCCCGCTCGCCCTCGACCCGGACGGCGCGGTGGTCCGCGAGCAGCCACGGCAGCGGCTCGTCGACCGAGGCGTGGCTCCAGGTGACCGTGCCGACGAGGTCCTGGCCGCACAGGTGGCGCCACAGCTCGGTGTAGGCGGCCGGCGTCGTCGCCTGCAGGTCCACGACGCCGAGCGTCGCGGCCCCCGTCTCGTACCAGCCCTGCTCGACCCGGTGCACGACGTAGCCCGCGGGTGCGCCGTCGTCGTCGCGCCAGACGGCGACCTGGCGGTGGCGGTCGGGCTCCAGCCCGGTGTTCGGGGCGGCGCCGGTGAGCAGCGCGTCCCACTGCCCCGGGGTGCGGGCCAGCGCGCCCGGGTGACGACGGCGGGCGCGGTCGTGCACGGAGGAGGCGAGCGCCCGGGCGGTGTCGGGCCGGTCGACGAGCTCGACGGTGCCGCGCGGCCCGGGGTCCCGGAACCGGGCCGCGCGGGTGTCCACGGTGATCGTGCGGGTCCGCGTCGCGAGCCCGAACCCGAAGCGCTCGTAGAGCGAGCCCTGGGTCGAGGTGAGCGCCGCCGCCGGGGTGCCCGCGCGCACGGCGGCGGCGAGGTCCTCGGCGAGCAGGCGGCGGGCCAGGCCCCGGCGGCGGTGGGTCGAGCGCACCCCGATCCCGGTGATCGCGTCGGCGGTCACGGCCCCGCCGGGCACGGTCAGCTCCGCGTCCCAGGAGCGCAGCGTCGCCGCCGGCGAGGGGTCCGGGTCCGCGTAGGCGCCGCGCAGGCGCTGGCCCTCGAAGGTCGCGCCCATCCGGGCCAGCAGCTCGGGGTCCAGGCGCGGCCCGAGGAAGGCCGCCTGCATCGCGCGCGTCCACGCGACGGTGCCGGCGTCGGCCGAGCCCTCGGTGACGCGCGGCGTCATGGACCGGACGACCGGCCCGGCGTCGGGCACCGCGCGCTCAGCCCCCGGTCGCGGCGAGCTGGCCGCAAGCGGCGGCAATCTCTCGCCCGCGGGTGTCGCGCACCGTGCAGGCCACCCCGCCCTGGCGCACCCGGCGGACGAACTCCGCCTGCACCGTGGCGGGGCTCGCGTCCCACTTCGAGCCCGGGGTCGGGTTGAGCGGGATGAGGTTGACGTGCACGAGC
>NZ_JBVPVA010000483.1:0-13417 GCF_055612215.1 Actinomycetospora sp.
GGGGGGCGGTGGGCTGCCCGTGCCGACCGCGACGGCCCGTCGGGACGCCGCCGCCGTGGCGGCCGCCGTTGGTCTGCGTGGGCGGGGCCTGCGGCGTCGGGGCGGCCGGGATCGCGGCCGTCGGCTCGAAGCCGGGACGCCGGGAGTCCGGCGGGACCATGACCGGACGGCCGGGGCCCTGCGGCGGCACCGGGCCGTGCTGACCCGGGCCGGCGGGCCGCGGCGGGGGAGCGCCGATCGGCGCGGCACCCGACGTCGAGCGCGTGCGCGGGTCCGGGTCGTGCGGACGCACGGCCGGCTGCATCGCCGTGTCGGTGTTCGGGTTGGCCCCGGGGACCGCGTCGACGGGGGGCGCCTCCTCGATCTGGATGGTCAGGTTGAACAGGAACCCGACGGACTCCTCGCGGATGCCCTCCATCATCGCGGAGAACATCTCGAAGCCCTCGCGCTTGTACTCGATCTTCGGGTCGCGCTGGGCCATCGCCCGCAGCCCGATGCCCTGCTTGAGGTAGTCCATCTCGTACAGGTGCTCGCGCCACTTGCGGTCGAGCACCGAGAGCACCACCTGGCGCTCGAGCTCGCGCATGCCGCCCGCCGGGACCAGGGCGTCGATCTCCTCCTCACGGCGCCGGTAGGCCTCGAGGGCATCCTCGGTCAGGATGTCGACGAGCAGGTCGCGGTCGATGTCGTCGTGCTCGGCGAGCACGTCCTCCCAGGACATCGAGACGGGGAAGAGCAGGCCGAGCCCCTCCCAGAGCTTGGCGAGGTCCCAGTCCTCGCTGTAGCCCTCGGCGGTCGTGGCGTCGACGTAGGAAGTGACGGCGTCGATGATCATGTTCTGGACCTGCTCGGACAGGTTCTCCCCGTCGAGCACGCGGCGGCGCTCGTCGTAGATGACCGTCCGCTGCTGGTTCATGACCTCGTCGTACTCGAGGATGTCCTTGCGGATCTCGAAGTTCTGCTGCTCGACCTGCGTCTGCGCACTGCGGATGGCCCGGGAGACCATTTTCGCCTCGATGGGCATGTCCTCGGGGAGGTTGAACCGGGTCATGATCGTCTCGACCCTCGCCCCGTTGAACCGCCGCATGAGCTCGTCGCCCAGCGAGAGGTAGAACCGCGACTCGCCGGGGTCGCCCTGGCGGCCGGCGCGACCGCGGAGCTGGTTGTCGATGCGACGCGACTCGTGGCGCTCGGTGCCCAGGACGTAGAGCCCGCCGGCCTTCTTGACCTGCTCGGCCTCGCGGGTGACCTCGTCCTTGACCCGGGCGAGCGTGTCGTCCCACGCCGCCTCGTAGTCCTCGCGCATGTCGACCGGGTCGAGGCCCTTCTCGCGCAGGCGCAGGTCGGCGAGGAAGTCGGGGTTGCCGCCGAGCACGATGTCGGTACCGCGGCCGGCCATGTTGGTCGCGACCGTGACCGCCCGACGACGGCCGGCCTGGGCGATGATCCCGGCCTCCTGCTCGTGGAACTTCGCGTTCAGCACCGAGTGCTCGACGCCGCGCTCGGCGAGCAGCTTGGCCAGGTACTCGGAGCGCTCGACGCTGGTCGTGCCGATGAGCACCGGCTGGCCGCGCTCGAAGTGCTCGGCCACGTCGTCGGCGACGGCCTCGAACTTCGCCGCCTCGGTCTTGTAGACCAGGTCGGGCTGGTCGACGCGCTGCGGCGGCTTGTTGGTCGGGATCGTGACGACGCCGAGCTTGTAGGTCTTGGAGAGCTCCGCCGCCTCGGTCTGGGCGGTACCGGTCATCCCGGAGAGCTTCTCGTAGAGGCGGAAGTAGTTCTGCAGCGTGATCGTCGCGAGGGTCTGGTTCTCCTGCTTGATCTCGACGCCTTCCTTCGCCTCGATCGCCTGGTGCAGGCCCTCGTTGTAGCGGCGCCCGGCGAGGACGCGGCCGGTGAACTCGTCGACGATCAGGACCTCGCCGTCGCGGACGATGTAGTCCTTGTCCTTGAGGAAGAGCTCTTTGACCTTGAGCGCGTTGTTCAGGTAGCCGACGAGCGGGGTGTTCGCGGCCTCGTAGAGGTTCTCGATGCCCAGCTGGTCCTCGATGAACCCGACGCCCTCCTCGGTGACGCCGACGGTCTTCTTGCGCTCGTCGACCTCGTAGTGGACGTCCTTGGTCATCTTCGGCGCGAGCCGCGCGAACTCGGAGTACCAGCGCGCGCTCTGCTCGGCCGGGCCCGAGATGATCAGCGGCGTGCGGGCCTCGTCGATGAGGATCGAGTCGACCTCGTCGACGATCGCGTAGACGTGCCCGCGCTGGACGCACTCGGCCTTCGACCAGGCCATGTTGTCGCGCAGGTAGTCGAAGCCGAACTCGTTGTTCGTGCCGTAGGTGATGTCGGCGGCGTAGGCCGCGCGGCGCTCGTCGGGCGGCATCTCCGCGTAGATCGCGCCGACCTCGAGGCCGAGGAAGCGGTGGACGCGGCCCATCCACTCCGAGTCGCGGCGGGCGAGGTAGTCGTTCGTCGTGACGACGTGGACGCCCTCGCCGGCGATGGCGTTGAGGTACGCCGGCAGCGTCGAGACCAGGGTCTTGCCCTCACCGGTGCGCATCTCGGCGACGTTGCCCAGGTGCAGTGCCGCGCCCCCCATGAGCTGCACGCGGTAGTGACGCTGGCCGAGCGTGCGGGAGGCGCCCTCGCGAACGACGGCGAACGCCTCCCCGAGCAGGTCGTCGAGGGACTCGCCGTCGGCGTAGCGGTCGCGGAACTCCTGGGTCTTCGCGCGCAGCTCGTCGTTCGAGAGTGCCTCGACCTCGTCGGAGAAGGTGTCAACGTAGTCCGCGATGGCGCCGAGGCGCCGGACCGTCCTCGCCTCGCCGGCCCGCAGCAGTCGGTTCAGCACCACGGTGGGTGACCTCGCTCGTCCTCGTCGCTGGCTCTCATCGGCTCCGGTTGGCCCGTGCGGACCGACCGGTTGTCGCTCACCCCATGGTAAGCGCGCCGGGTCCGGCGCCGGTCCGGGGCGGGGCGCCCCGGCACGGGAGGCCGGAGAGGCGGCCCGGTGCGACCGCTCCTCCCGACCCCCGTGCCGCGAGCCGGCTCAGACGAGCGAGATGACGCCGTAGTCGTATCCGCGGCGGCGGTAGACCACGCTCGGGCGCCCGGTGGCCTTGTCGGCGAAGAGGAAGAAGTCGTGGCCGACGAGCTCCATGTGCGACAGCGCGTCGTCGACGGTCATGGGCACGCCCTCGTGCTCCTTGACCCGGGCGATGCGTCCCGGCCCGTCGCCCTCGACCTCTCGGCCGAAGCGGTCGTCGAGGGCCTCCCTCGCGGCGGGGAGCGCGGCGTCGGGCAGGTACTCGTGCCCGTGGTCGTCGTCGAGGGCGTCCTCCCGCAGCGCCGCGGGCAGCGCGTCGTCGAGGTCCGCGCCCGTGGTGGGCAGCCCCTCACCGGGGCCTCCCACCCCGACGGCCACGCGGCGACGCCCGGCCTTGTGCAGCCGGCGGTCGTGGGCGCGGCGCAGGCGTTCCTCGATGCGCTGCAGGGCGAGATCCAGG
Source organism: Actinomycetospora sp. (assembly GCF_055612215.1). Classification (NCBI taxonomy): domain Bacteria; kingdom Bacillati; phylum Actinomycetota; class Actinomycetes; order Pseudonocardiales; family Pseudonocardiaceae; genus Actinomycetospora; species Actinomycetospora sp. The sequence continues at coordinate 3,504 of NZ_JBVPVA010000483.1, forward strand.
GCGGAGTAGAAGTCACCGGCGCACGCGACGGCCCGCACGACGGGCCCCCGTCCGCGACCGGTGATCTCGACGCTCTGGCAGGTCTTGGCCTGACGCGGGTTGTTCGCGTGCGAGAGCTCGACCGACAGCCTCATGATCTTGTGGTCGTAGCGCCCGAGTCTGGCCAGTTTCTCCGTCGTGTGGTCGCGGAAGTGCTCCGGGACCTCGACGTTGCGGCCGCAGATGACGATCTCCACATCAACTCCCGAGGGAAGTAGGAGCGACGCCCGGCTGGGTCCGGCCCGGGGGCCGAGTCCTCGGCGGTGAAGACCGGTGACGGGGGCGGACGCGCCTCCCGGGGACCCGTGGCGTCGCGGTACGGCGTTCGCGCCTCCTGTCGGTCGGCCTGACCGGTGAGATGGGACACGGTACTGACATCCGGGGGTGTCCGGAAGGTGTCGAGTGGGCGGCTGCCGGGTCGAGCGAACGCCACGTCCGGGCGAACGCCGCGCGTGCGGGCTCGCCCCTGTGGGGGATCGCCCGCCCGGGTGGGACCAGCGGTCGTCCGGGCCCGCTGACGGGTCGTGGACGTCGCACCCGCACGTCCCTATGCTCAACCATCGGGTTGAATACGACGGAGGTGGTCATGGACGAGGCGGAGCGGCACCGGGCGATCGCGGGCACGTTCACCGAGCGGGTCGACGGGACGCGGGACTGGGACGTGCCGACGCCGGTCCCGGAGTGGACCGCGCGCGACGTGGTCGCCCACCTCACCGAGTGGCTCCCCGGGCTCCTCGGCGTGATCGGGGTCCACCTCGAGCCGGGGCCGCCGGCGTCGGTGGACCCGGTCGGTGCGTGGCGGGCGCAGGCCGCCGCCGTCCAGGCGATGCTCGACGACCCCGCCAGTGCCGGACGGGTGGTCGACGCGCCCCACATGGGGACGATGCCGCTCGGCGCGCTGCTCGACCGCATCTACACGACCGACGTCTTCATGCACACGTGGGACCTCGCCCGCGCCACGGGTCAGGACGACCGGCTGGACGCCGCGGCCTGCGAGGAGCTCGTGACCGGCATGGTCGCGATGGCGGAGGTCATCCGTTCCTCGGGCCAGTTCGGCACGGCGGTCGCGGTCCCCGCCGACGCCGACCCGCAGACCCGCCTGCTCGGCTTCATCGGCCGCGACCCGGCCTGGCGTCCCCCGGGCGGTGCGGGCGGCGCGCACTGACCCGACGCCCGGCACCGCCCCGCCCGGCACGCGCGGGCGTCGGGCACCGACGGCGGTGAGGACCAGCACGAGGTCCACCGGCAGCCCGGCCGCCGCCAGCACGGTGGCGGAGGCGGCCGCCGTCGCCCCGGTGGTGAGCACGTCGTCGAGGAGCACGACCGGCCCGGGCCGCGCGGGGAGCCCGGAGAGCGCCGCGAGCGGCCCCGGGCGGACCCGCAGGTGGGCGGCGAGGTTCGCGGCCCGCGCGGCGGCGTCGAGGCCCACGGAGTCCCGTGCGCCGCGGGAGAGGGCGAGCGCGGGCACCACCTGCCCGTGGCCGTCGCGGGCGAGCCGGCGGGCGATGCGCAGCATGTGGTCGCCGCCGCGGACCCGCGCGGCGGCCGCCCGGGACGCGGCGGGGACGAGCAGGCACCCGCCGTCGGCGAGCCGGTCGAGCGCGGCGCCGAGGGCGGCGGCCAGCGGGACGGCGAGGTCGCGTCGGCCCCGCTCCTTGTAGGCGATGACGGCGTGCCGGGCGGCCCCGGTGTAGGGCGCGAGCGCCATCGCCGGCGGCAGGTCGGGACGCTCCGAGGCGGGGAGCGGGCGCCGCAGCGAGCCCGCGCACGCCGCGCAGAGCCCGGTGCCCGGCGGCACCGTCGTCCCGCAGCCGCCGCACGGAGCGGGCAGCACCAGGTCGACCAGGGCCGCCAGGAGGGAGGAGAGCACGCCCTCGAGGCTCGCGCGGCCCGCGCCCCGGCCGCCAGGGTCGCGGCGCGCCTGTGGACGAGCGGGGCCGTCCGTCCACAGCAGGTGCGCTCCGCGCGTGTGAGCACTTTCGGGTGCTATAGCCCCCGAAAGTGCTCACGAGGCCGAAGGCCACCTACCCCGGGTACGCCGGCACCGACGAGTTCGACCCGCCCGCGACCGAGCGCCACACGTCCGCGCCGTCCGCCCCGTCCGCGGGCAGGGACCACAGCCCGCCCTGGTCGACCACGAGCGTCGGCCGGTCGGGGGCCGCCGCCACCGCGGTGACCGGGGGCGTGAGGTTGGTGCTGGGGCCGTCGTCGAGGTCGAGGCCGTCGGCCGAGGCGAGCTGCACCGGGTGCCCGACCATGGACCCCACGGCCACGAGCCGGTCGGTCTGCGACCAGGTCACGTCCACGATCCCGTCGAGCGACTCGCCCGCGGGACCGGGGCGCAGCACCCGCACCGCGGCGAGCCGCGCGCCGCCGCCCATGTCGCGCACCACGGTCGCGAGGACGACGCGGCCCCCGGCCACCAGGGCGACCGTCGCGCCGTCCGGGGAGAGGCGCAGCGTCGTGATCGGGCCGAGGCTCGCGAGCGCGGTCGCGTCGAGCCCGACCGGGGTGAGGACCGGGGCGTCCGCGGCCGACCCGCCGCGCGCGGTCCGCACCGGGCGGCCGTCGACGACCGTCCAGACCTCCGCCCCGTCCGGGGTCCAGGAGGGTCGGGTCACGGTGGTGCCGGTGATCGCGGTCGGCGCCGCCGCGGCGCCGACCCGGCCCACCGACAGCCGCATCGTCGCGCCCTCGAGCCCGACGACGGCGACGTCGCGCCCGTCCGGCGAGGGGCTCGCGCTGCGCGCGTCGGTGACCCCCGTGACGAGGTCCGGCGTGGCCGGCCGGTACGGGTCGGTGCCGGCGTCCTGCGGGACGGCCCGCACGCGCCCTCCGGTGACGACGACGGCGGGCGACGCCGCGGCCGCGTCGCCGACGGTCCGGTCACCGGGCAGGTCGGGGCGTTCCCGGACGGCGGGCGGCAGGCCGGCGAGGACGTCGCCGACGTCGAGCTCCGGACGCCCGTCGAGCAGCGGGTCGCCGTCGACGGTGAGCTGGACGTGGTCCACGCCCACGCCCGCGAGGGTGAGCACGACCTGCTGGGCGATCTCGGCGCGCCGGGCCGGGTCGAGGGCGTCGACGGGGCCCATGTGGGTCAGGTCCACGGTCGCCACGCCGTCAGAGGTGGTGCCGACGGCCGAGCGCAGCAGCACACCGGTCGGCAGGGCGGAGAGGGCCGCCCCCCGCAGGCCGTCGGAGGGCCCGGAGAACAGCTCGTCGAGCACCCGGCCGGGCACGGACCGGACGGGGCTGGTCGCGAGGTAGCGGGTCTCCCCCACCGGCGCGCCGCCGACCGGCGCGAGGAACCAGACGCGCACCGGGCGGGTGTTCGCCCGCAGGTCGGTGTGCCGCACGATCGTGCCCGCCGGCAACGAGGAGATGCGCCAGACCCCGTTGTTCTCGGTGAGCCCGACGACGACGTCGACGGTGCCCGGGTCGGCGACGAACGCCCCGTCGGGACGCAGGGTGCCGAGCTTGTCGGCACGGACGCGCACCGACGCCGTCCCGGCCTGCCCGCTGCCCGGGGAGAACACCGTGTCGAGCCGGTCCGACACGACGGTCGGCGAGGCGCCGTCGTCCCAGGAACCGGCGGCCGGGGGCGAGAGGAACGCCCGCGCGGCGCTGTGCCGCTCGGACGTGGCGCCCGAGGCGAGGATCCAGCCCCGGACGATCTCCAGGGGCTGGGCGCCGCGGGCGGGCCCGGGCGGCGCGCTGGGCTCGGCGGGGTCGCCGACCCGGCGCAGCACGGTCACGTCGGACGAGCCGGGCACCGTCGCGCACCCGGCGAGCAGCAGCGCCACGAGGCCGAGGAGCACCGCGAGCAGGGCACGGTCGCGCCTCACCACGCCTCCCCGCGCCCGGACACCGCGCCCGGCCGGTCACCCCCCGGCGCGTCCGCGGACCCGTCGTCGTCGGCCCCCGCCTCGTCGTCCCCGCCGGTGCGCGTCAGCGGGATCTCGCCCGTGGGAGGCGGCAACGCGGTCCCGGTGGTGACGGCGTCCTCGCGGATGCCCGGCTCGGCGTCGGCGGGGGCGGCGGTGACCGGGATGAGCGGCAGCGGGCTGGTGCGCAGCAGCTCGCCCGCGGTGCGCGGCAGGGTCAGGCGGAACACCGCGCCGTGGTCGGTCTCCCCCCACGCCTGGAGCCAGCCGCCCTGCAGCCGGGCGTCCTCGAGGCTGATCGCGAGGCCGAGGCCGGTGCCGCCGCTGCGGCGCTGACGCGACGGGTCGGCGCGCCAGAACCGGTTGAACACCAGCCCCGCCTCGCCCGGCTTCAGCCCGACGCCGTGGTCTCGGACGACGACCGCCACCGCGTGCTCGTCGGCGGCCACCCGCACCTCGACCGGCCGGCTCTCACCGTGGTCGACGGCGTTGGCGAGCAGGTTGCGCAGGATCCGTTCGACGCGGCGCGGGTCGACCTCGGCCTCGGCGGGCTCGGTGAGGTCGAGCAGCAGCGGGGTGGCGGAGTCGTCGACGAGGTGGCGGACGGTCTCGGCGGCGCGGCGCACGATGTCGCGCAGGTCGACCCGCTCGATCGCCAGCTCCGCGACCCCGGCGTCGAGGCGGCTGATCTCGAGCAGGTCCCCGAGCAGCGACTCGAACCGGTCGAGCTCGTCGACGAGCAGCTGGGAGGACCGGTAGGCGACCGCGTCCGTGTCCTTGTTCTCCTCGGCCTGGTCGTGCAGGAGCTCGGCCGCCATCCGCACCGTCGTGAGCGGGGTCCGCAGCTCGTGGCTGACGTCGGACGTGAAGCGGCGCTGCAGCGCGCCGAACTCCTCGAGCTGGTGGATCTGCTGCTGGATGCTCGCGGCCATCTCGTTGTAGGACTCCGCGAGGCGGGCGACCTCGTCGTCGCCGTACACCGGCATGCGCTCGTCGAGGTGGCCGTCGGCGAACCGCTCGGCGACGTCGGCGGCCTGCCGGACGGGCCGCACGACCTGCCGGGTGACGATGCTCGAGATGCCGGCGAGCAGGACCAGCAGGGCGAGCCCGGCCAGCGCGAGCGTCGACTGGATCAGCGCGAGGGTCCGCTGCTCGGCCGAGAGCGGGAAGATCAGGTAGAGCTGCAGGTTGCGCCCGGCGGTGCGGACCGGCTGCCCGACGATCAGCGCGGGCACGCCCGCGCCGCCCGCGGACGGGACCGTGACGTACTTCGTCGCGAGGAACCCCTTGAGCACGGGGTCGCGCAGCTGCGGGGGCACGGCGTCGGCGGGTCCCGACGACGGGCCGGTCGACCCGGTGCCCGTCGTGCTCGCGGTGCCCAGCGGTTCGGTCCCGGCGACGAGGACCGCCTCGAACGCGCCGGCGTCGCGGGCGTCGGCGCCGGACCCGGACGACGTCAGGCGGTCGAGGGCCTCGTCGAGGGTGGCCTGGGTGCCGTCGCGGTCGGGGTCGACGCGCAGGAGGTCGCGCTCGAGGTTCCCGCGGCTGATGTCGGCCTGGACGAGGGCCGCCTGCTGCTTGCCCTGCAGCAGCCGGTCGGCGATCTGGGTCTGCAGGACGAGGCCGAGCACCAGCACGACGACGCTGGACATCGCGAGCGTGGACAGCACCACGCGCAACTGCATCGAGCGCCGCCACAGCACCCGCAGCGCGCCGACCCGCTCGGCGAGCGCGAGCTCGACGCGACGACGCAGGCCCGTGAGGCGCTCAGCCACGGGGCACCGACCGCTGGATCAGGGCGGGCCGGCCTTGTAGCCGACGCCGCGCACGGTGAGCACCACCTCGGGGTGCTCCGGGTCCTTCTCGACCTTCGAGCGCAGCCGCTGGACGTGCACGTTCACCAGCCGGGTGTCGGCCGCGTGCCGGTAGCCCCAGACCTGCTCGAGCAGCACCTCGCGGGTGAAGACCTGCCGCGGCTTGCGGGCCAGGGCCACGAGCAGGTCGAACTCCAGCGGCGTGAGCGGGATCGGGGAGCCGTTGCGGCGCACCTGGTGGGCCGGGACGTCGATCGTGACGTCGCCGACCTGCATCTGCTCGCTGGGCTCGGTGGGGAACTGCCGCAGGCGCGCCCGGATGCGCGCGACGAGCTCCTTGGGCTTGAACGGCTTGACGATGTAGTCGTCCGCCCCGGACTCCAGGCCGAGCACGATGTCCACCGTGTCGGTCTTCGCGGTCAGCATGACGACGGGGACCCCGGACTCGGCCCGGATCGCGCGGCACACGTCGATCCCGTTCATGCCCGGGAGCATGAGGTCGAGCAGCACGAGGTCCGGCGCCGACTCCCGCACCGTCGGCAGCGCCTGCGCGCCGTCGGACACGACCGTGGTGTCGAAACCCTCGCCCTGGAGGACGATCGTCAGCATCTCCGCGAGCGAGGAGTCGTCGTCCACCACGAGGATCCGAGAGCTCATGTCTCAATGGTGTCACTTCTCACCGACGATCCGGGAGCGAAAGCCTTTCCGAGTACGGCATCGATGACCGCATCAGCCGTACGGGTGAGTGCTTCGTCCCCCGAATGCCGATTCTCGGCCACCCACCAGCGGCACCACCAGTGCCGTTCGGCCAGCTCGTCGTAGACCTCGGCGCACCGTCGCTGCAGTTCCGCGTCCGCCTCGAAGCTGTCGGGGTCGCGGTCCCGGGCCGCGCGGGCGCGCTCACGGACCCGCTGGGCGGCCAACTCGGGGGGCACGCGGACGAGCACCTGCGCGTCCGGGGCGGGCACGCCGAAGCGCTCGACCTCGGTGGCGTGCACCCACGAGGCGAAGTCCCCGACGCCCTGGTGCAGCCGCGCCGAGCCGTACGCGGCGTTGGACGCGACGTAGCGGTCGACGAGGACGAGGTCGTGGGTCGCGCGGAGGTCGGCGAGCACCGGGGCGGCGTCGCGCCGGTCGAGCGCGAACAGCAGGGCCATCGCGTGCACCGAGGCGGCGGTGTCGCCGTGCGCGCCGTGCAGGGCCTCGCCGGCGAGCGCGGCGTGGACGTCGGCGTCGTAGCGGGGGAAGGCGAGCGCCGCGACGGAGGCCCCCCGGGCACGGGCGGAACGGCCGAGCGCGTCGACCAGCGTCGCCTTCCCCGCCCCGTCGAGCCCCTCGACGGCCACCATCACGCCCACGGGCGACCACGCTAGCCAGCGACGGGGTGTGACCGCGGTGCAGGTGCGACGCGCCGTCCGGGCCCGGCCCGGCCGACGATCAGGAGCACGCCAGGCAGCCCGGAGCCCGGAGCCCGGAGCCCCAGGGGTACACCAGGCAGCCCGGCGAGCCCGCGGAGCTGCGCCACGTGCCCCTCGCGACGGTCGCGTGCGCGGCGGGGTGGCCGACCCGAAGATCACGGGCACACCAGGCAGTTCGACCGGACCCCGAACCTGCGCCCAGTGCCCTTCGCGGCACCGCCGACCTCCGGCGCAGTGGCCCGAAACGAGCGAAGGGCCCCCGCGCTCGAACAGATCGAGCGAGGGGGCCCCTCGGTCAGGACGTGCTCAGCCGGTCACCACATCGGCGACCACCGGAGCGCGGCGCGGAGCGGAGCGGTGTGCTGACCACCAACCGCCGCGTGCCGCGACCACTCAGTAGCGGTAGTGCTCCGGCTTGTACGGGCCCTCGACGTCGACGCCGATGTACTCGGCCTGCTCCTTGGTGAGCTTGGTCAGCTCCGCCCCGAGCGCCTCGACGTGGACCTTGGCGACCTTCTCGTCGAGGTGCTTCGGCAGGCGGTAGACGCCGATCGGGTACTCGTCCTGCTTCGTGAACACCTCGATCTGCGCGATCGTCTGGTTCGAGAACGAGTTCGACATGACGAAGCTCGGGTGCCCGGTGGCGTTGCCGAGGTTCAGCAGCCGGCCCTCGGACAGCAGGATGATCGAGTGGCCGTCGTCGAAGCGCCACTCGTCGACCTGCGGCTTGATGTTGATCCGCGTGGCGCCGGACTTCTCGAGCTTCTCGACCTGGATCTCGTTGTCGAAGTGCCCGATGTTGCCCAGGATCGCCTGGTGCTTCATCCGCTTCATGTGGTCGAGCGTGACGATGTCCTTGTTGCCGGTCGTCGTGATGACGATGTCGGCGGACTCGACGACGTTCTCGAGCGTGTTGACGTCGTAGCCCTCCATCAGCGCCTGGAGCGCGCAGATCGGGTCGGTCTCGGTGATCGTCACGCGGGCGCCCTGGCCGCGCAGTGACTCCGCCGAGCCCTTCCCGACGTCACCGAAGCCGCAGACGACGGCCTTCTTGCCCGAGAGCAGCACGTCGACGGCGCGGTTGATGCCGTCGATCAGCGAGTGGCGGCAGCCGTACTTGTTGTCGAACTTCGACTTCGTGACGGAGTCGTTCACGTTGATCGCGGGGAAGAGGAGCTTGCCCTCGTTGAAGAACTCGTACAGGCGGTGGACGCCCGTCGTGGTCTCCTCGGTGACGCCCTTGATGCCCGACGCGACCTTGGTCCAGTGCTGCGGGTCGGCCTCGAGGCTGCGACGCAGCGTCTCGAGCACGACCTGGTACTCGGCGGGGTCGTCCAGCTCGGTCGTCGGGACGACGCCGGCCTTCTCGAACTCGACGCCCTTGTGGACGAGCATCGTGGCGTCGCCGCCGTCGTCGAGGATCATGTTCGGGCCGCGGGTGTCGGCGTCGGCCCAGGTCATCATCTGCTCGGCGCACCACCAGTACTCCTCCAGCGACTCGCCCTTCCAGGCGAAGCAGGAGATGCCCTTGGGCTCCTCGGGGGTGCCGTGCGGGCCCACGACGACCGCGGCGGCCGCGTGGTCCTGGGTGGAGAAGATGTTGCAGGAGGCCCAGCGGACCTCGGCGCCGAGCTCGACCAGCGTCTCGATGAGCACCGCGGTCTGGATGGTCATGTGCAGGGAGCCCGAGATGCGCGCGCCGTGCAGCGGCTTGGCCTCGGAGTACTCACGCCGCAGGGCCATCAGCCCGGGCATCTCGTGCTCGGCGAGCCGGATCTCGCGGCGACCGAAGTCGGCCTGCGAGAGGTCGGCGACCGCGAAGTCGATCCCGTTCTTCTCGGCGTACTTCTCGTGCGTGGTGCCTACTGCTGCCATGACTCCTCATCCGGTCGGTGTGTCGGCTGATCGGTGGTGGCCCGGTGGTGTCCGTCCACCCGGCGGCGGCGGGGGGACGAGCCCTCGTCCGCGTCCGCGGGGTCGGCGACAGCGAGCACGGTCCTCCACCATCTGGAGGCGCCCTTGACGGTTCCGGAGCCCTGCCGAGCGTGGCGGACACGACGTGTCCGTTGCAGCGCCACTCGACAGGCCCGTCGCACCGTGGTGCGACCTATTGCCGTGCCATCGATACGAACACAGGCCGTCGGGACGGTCAAGGCGGAGCGCACGGCACCACCCGGCCCGGGGTCCGGTCGCCGCAGGTCGTCCGCGAGACGGTTCCGGAGGCTATGACCGGGGCCACGCGCGCAGTATGACGCGGGCCACAGGCCCCGTAGGCTCGGGCGTCCCGCCCGTGAGCGCCCCAGGAGGTCCTCGCCGTGCTCGGTCAGATGCAGTCCACGCCGCTGGCGCTGCCCCACGTCTTCCACCGCGCCGAGCAGCTCTTCGGGCACAAGACGATCACCGGCATCGGCGTCGGGGGCGCCGTCGACACCACGACCTACGCGGACTGGGCGGTACGGGTGCGCCGCACGGCGGCCGCGCTCGACGCGCTCGACATCCCGCACGACGCGCGGGTCGGGACGTTCTGTTGGAACACCCCGACCCACCTCGAGCTGTACTTCGCCGTGCCGTGCACGGGCCGGGTCCTGCACACCCTCAACATCCGGCTGTTCGCCGAGCAGCTCGTGTACATCGTCAACCACGCCGACGACGACGTCGTCTTCGTCGACCGCTCGCTGTTCGGCCAGCTGTGGCCGCTCGCCGACCAGATGCCGCACGTGCGTCGGTTCGTCGTCATCGACGACGGCTCGGACACGCCG
>NZ_JBVPVA010000484.1:0-11034 GCF_055612215.1 Actinomycetospora sp.
CGAGGCGGAGCCGCGCGAACCCGGCCTCTCGACAGTTGACTGTTAACAGTCAACGTCGAGACCGATGGTGCGGGGGACGCGGTCAGGTGTCAACGGCCACAGCGCGACGAGCGACGCCCGTCACCCTGGTGGCCGAACCGCGCGGAGATCACGTCCGAGCCACCCGACGCGCGCGCCGACCGCCCCGTCCACACCTGGGGGCGCTCACGGGCAGGGGCGTCGGCCCGGCTCCGGACCCGTGTGGGTCAGCTCGCCGACGCGTCCGCGGCGAAGTGGTCGGCCGCCGCGGCCATGTGCTCCTGCACGACCGAGACCGCGGCCTCGAGGTCACCCTGCTCGATCGCGTCGACGATCGGTGCGTGCCGGTCCCCGGTCATCATCACGGGCGACCCGGCCGGCTCGCCGTTCATGATCGCGACGCGGATCCGTCCTTCGAGACCACGCCAGGCCTCGACGAGCATCGAGTTCCCGGCCAGCCGGCAGAGCAGCAGGTGGAAGGCGAGATCGGCCTCGAGCCGGGCGGCGAAGTCGGCGTCGGGCGCCGCCAGGCCGGCCAGTGCCTCCCGCAGCGTCGCCGCGGCGTCCTGCCTCGACGGCGAGGCCACGATCTCGGTGACCGCCAGCCCCTCGAGGGCGGCGCGCACCTTGAACAGCTCGCGGACCTCCACCGGCGACAGCTGGTTGACCCGCAACCGGCCACGGTGGCCTGCCGTGACCAGGCCTTCCTGCTGGAGGTGCCGCAGCGCCTCGCGGACCGTGCCCCGGCTGATGCCCAGGTGGTTCGACAGCTCCACCTCGCCGAGGTGCTCCCCCGGGCGGTACTGCCCCGACGTGATCGCCGCACGGAGGGCGTCCAGCGCCCGCTCCCGCAACGTGCTGCGGTCCAAGCTGGCCAACGGCTCGACGCTCACGCCACCTCCTCGACGACCCGAGCGTAACCGGGCTGTTGACAACTTACTCTCGACACCCCGTGAGTCTCCGCCCGGACCCGGTGACGACAGGGGTGAACCGTCCGGTTCCGGGGGACTCCCAGGCATGCGACTCCTCGTCACCGGCGCCTCGGGATTCGTCGGCGGCCGGCTCGTCCGGGCGCTCGTCGACCAGGGGCACGACGTCGGGGCGATGACGCGGCGTCCCGAGGCCTACGCCGGCCCCGGGACGCCCGTGCACGGCGACATCCACGACCCGGGGACGCTGCGGGCGGCGCTGGCCGACCGGGACGTCGCCTACTACCTGGTGCACTCCCTCGACCGGGCCGACTTCCGGTCCGCCGACGCGGCGGGAGCGCGGGCGTTCGGCGCGGCCGCCGCCGACGCCGGCGTCCGGCGCATCGTCTACCTCGGCGGCCTCGGCGACGACGCCGACGACCTCTCCGCACACCTCCGCAGCCGGCGCGAGGTCGAGGCCATGCTCGGCGAGGCCGGCGTCCCGGTGACGACGCTGCGGGCCGGGATCGTCGTCGGCCACGGCGGCATCTCGTGGGAGATCACGCGCCAGCTCGTCCACCACCTGCCCGCGATGGTCTGCCCGCAGTGGGTCTACACCCGCACCCAGCCCATCGCCGTCGACGACGTGGTCCGCTACCTCGTCGGCGTACTCGACCACGAGGACACGACGGGACGCGCCTTCGACGTGGGCGGCGCCGACGTGCTCGCCTACGTCGACATGCTGCGCCGCGCGGCCGTCCTCGCGGGACGCCGCGCACCCCTGATCGTGCCGGTCCCGCTGCTCACGCCCAGCCTGTCGTCGCGCTGGCTCTCGCTGGTCACCGACGTCGACACCGCCACCGGCCGGTCGCTGATCGACTCGATGTCGAACGAGGTCGTCGTCCGCGACGACGACGCGATCCGGCGTCTCCTGCCCTTCGAGCCCATGGGCTACGACGACGCCGTCCGCGCGGCCCTCGCCGACCGCGCCGCTGGGAGCGGTCCCGGCCGCCCCACCGTCGACGCGGCCTGACCTCCCGGCCTCAGGCGGCGCGGAACTCCGCGGGCCGCTCCGGCGGGGCCTCGGCGAGCGCCTTGCGGGTGCGCTCGACGTCGTAGTCCTTCCCGTAGACCGGCGTGCCCGGCTGCTGGCGCCAGGACTCCTCGAGCGGCCCGGCGTCCACCGGGTCGAAGCCGAGCTCGTCGACGAGGGCCGAGACGGTGTCCTTGCCCGGCCCGTCCGCGCCCGCGATCGGCAGCGCGATCCGGCCCTCCTCGCCCTGCGGCTTCCCGCCCTCGAGCAGGTGCTTCCACCAGATGCCGTTGAACGCCTTGTACACCGGGGTCCCGAGGAGCTCGGACACCCACACGCTCTCCGGCGTGCCGTTCTCCAGGGCGTCGATCCGCCCGTCGCGCTGCTGCGGGTAGTAGTTGTTCGTCTCGATCACGGGCGCGGCCGGCCTGGCCGAGGCGACGATCCCGGGCGCGAGGTCCGGGGTGTTCTTCTGCGGGATGCTCACGATCACGACGTCCGCGTCGACCGCGGCCTCCGCGGCCCACACCGGCGTCGCGCCGGTCTCCTCGGCCAGCTCCGCGAGCGTCTCGGGGGCCCGCGAGTTGGCCACCCGGACCTCGTGCCCCAGGGCGCGCAAGCGCCGCGTCAACGTGCCACCGATCATGCCGGCCCCGATGATCCCGATCCTCATGCCCGTGACAACCCGGAGCGGCCCGCGCTATTCCGCGCGGTCGGGGTCCCGACGACGAGGCTGCGCACGTCGTCGCACAGCCGGGGCACCTGCGCGATCGGCACCCGGTTCAACAACTCCGTGAACTGGGACCACCGCGCGCCCTCGACCACGACGGCGATCCCGGTGTGCGCGGCCAGCGTCAGGAGCGCACGGAGCCCCGCGGCCTCGCACACCACGACGCCCTCGACGTCGACCAGCAGCTCGGTCTGCCCGGTCTTGTGCAGCTGGGCGCAGTACATCTCGAGACTGCTGACCTCGGACTCGCCCAGGGTCCCCTCGAGGCGGATCCTCCGGGGTGGTTCGGCGTACACGGAGGGACCCCATTTCGTCGAGGACGCATTGACGGAGGGAGGTGCCGGGGGGCACCGTGGTCGGGCTGACCCGCATCCAGCGCTTCCCGGTTCGCCCCCCGGGCCGGAGCGGCGCGTGGGCCGAGCCGGGACGGCCCGGACCTCGCCCTCCCCCCAGGGCTTGGTCTGGGCCGTCTTCGGTCCGGTGTGCGAGCGGTCGTCACCGGCCGGTCGTCACGGCGCCGGGCTCCGCGACGAGTCCGGTACCGCGGCGTCGGCGGCCGGTCGGGGCTCCGGGACCGGCGCGACCGAGGTCCACGGCCGCTGCAGTTCCCCGAGGGCGACGCGCAGCTCGCGCCGCCCGCCGATCGGCTCCCGTTCCACGACGGCGGAGAACTGCTCCGGGCGGACGCCGACGACGTCGACGAGGCACCGCTGCGCCGTCGGCCGACGCCCGCGTACCGACACCAGCTCGACCAGCGCGGCCCGGTCGCAGGAGCGCACGGCCCGCACGTCGAGCACGACCCGGTCGACCCCGGTGCTCTCGGCCTCGGCGATCGCCGCGGCGACCTTCGCCCACTCACGCCCGCGCAGGTCGCCCGCGACCACGAGGACGATCTGCCGTCCTTGGCCGGGCCAGGTGGGAGTGGCGGTGCGGAACACCGAGATCGGCACGTGGAACCCCCGGGTCGAGCAGCTCGTCGAGCAGGTGACGCCGGGGTCCGGGGCATCCTTCGTCGCGTCGACGCGAGCCGTTGCGACGAGAGATCCGGACACTACTCGCCGACCGGCCGTCCTCGGAAGTCCGCGATGTCGCAGGATCACCTCCGCGGCGGCTCACTCGCCCTTCGCCAGGCCGACAGCCCGGTCCGGCGGGCGAGCTCGGCGAACCCCGGGACCGTGTCCTCGACGGTGAACGCCCGCAGCACGGCCACGACCTTGCCCAGCACCGACTTGGGCGGGTCCGCGGCGGGCTCCATGGGCCCTACGGTGCCTGGTCACCGCTCCCGGGCAGCGATGCGGGCCGGGGCGCCGGCGAGCGCGGCCCCGTGACGACCCGGTGAGGACGGCACCCGCCCCCGGGTAAGATGAGGGTGTCGAGAGCTCTCCGCTTCTCCGGCGATCATCGCCGGGCGCCCCCGATGAACTGCTCAGCGGCCGCCCGGCGGCCGGAACGGCGGCGCCGACCATGTCGGACCCAGCACAGACGCGATTGACCCTCAAGCCGGGCATGCCCCGCACCGGAGCCGTGGACGGGGCCTGGTGGCCGAGTTCCCGCGATCTCGTCGCCGAGGTCCCCGCGCTCGTCGCGGCGTTCCCCGCGACGGCGGGCCGGGTCCAGCGGGTGGGCTTCGGCCGCTCGCTGTGGGACGCGGTCCCGCACCGGACGCGGGGGTGGGCGGACGGAAAGCGGATCGGGCTCGACGGCTTCGCCGCGTTCGCGCCCGACGTCGTCTGGGTCGCGACCTCGATCACCGGCAGCGCGCCGCTCTTCCTGCTGGTCGTCCCCCCGGACACCGCACCGGGGACCGCCGCCGCGATCCTGCGGCGGGCGGGCTCGGCCGAGAACCTCGAGACGCCGGCCGAGCTGCTGGCCGGGTCACCGCCGGCGACCGAAGCCGCCGCCCCCGGTGAACAGGCGATGGCGTCGTCGCATGGATGAGCCCACGGTCGGCCGCCACGAGGAGCGGCACGCGACGAACTGCCAGGTGTGTCCGCACCGGTGGGCCGACCACGACGCGCTCGGACGTCGCTTCTGCTCGGCCACGCGTGAGGTCGGGTGGGACCGGGGCTGCATCTGCCGCTGAGTTCGCGATGATTCGCCCATGACTGCGATGTCCGAGGTCGAGACCACGCTGGGGCGCCTCCACGTCCAGGACGACGGCGACGGTCGCCCGGCGCTGCTCTGGCACAGCCTGTTCGTCGACTCGACGAGCTGGGAGCTGGTCCGCCCCGCGCTGGCCCGCCACCGGCGCCTCGTCGTCGTCGACGGACCGGCGCACGGCGCGAGCGGGCCGGCCCCCGGGCCGTTCACCCTCGCGGACTGCGCCCGGGCGGCGGTCGAGGTCCTCGACGCGTGCGGCATCACCGAGCCGGTCGACTGGGTCGGCAACGCCTGGGGCGGCCACGTCGGGCTGACCTTCGCCGCCGGCATGCCCGCCCGGGTCCGCAGCCTGACCACGATCGGCAGCCCGGTGCACGGCCTGGAGCGCGCGCAACGCGTCCTGAAGGTCACCCCGCTGGTCGCCCTCTACCGCGTGGCCGGACCCATCTCGCTCGTCCGGGGCGCCCTGCGCGACACCCTGCTCGGTGACGCCGCCGTCGCCGCGGCGCCCGATCTGGCGCAGCGGGTCCTCGACGCCTTCGCCCACGCCGACCGCGCGCCGATGCTCGAGGCGATGCGCTCGGCGATGCTGCGCCGGCCGGACCTCACCGACCAGCTGGCGGCCGTCGCCGCGCCGACGCTCATGGTGGCCGCAGAGGACGACGGCGACTGGTCCCCCGAGCACGCCCGGCGCGCCATCGCCCGGATGCCGCGGGGCACCGCGAGCACCGTCGCCGGCGGCGGGCACATCGCCCCGCTCTTACTGGAGCCCGCCCGCCTCGCGGAGATGATCACCGCATTGTGGAGCGAGGCGGCGTGACCGCTCAGGCCCCGTCGGCCAGCGCCGCGTAGGTGTCCCGCAGCTCCCGCTTGAGGATCTTGCCGCTCGGGTTCTTCGGCAGCTCGTCGACGAAGACGACGTACTTGGGGACCTTGAACCCGGCCAGGTGTTGCCTGGTGCCGGCGACGATCTCCTCCGCCGTCGCCGACTCCCCGTCGCGCAGGACCACCGCGGCCGCGACGGCCTCGATCCACTCGGGGTGCTTCACGCCGAAGACGGCGACCTCGCTGACGGCGGGGTGGGCGTAGATCGCGTCCTCGACCTCCCGGCCGGCGACGTTCTCGCCGCCGGTGATGATGACGTCCTTCTTGCGGTCGACGATCGTCAGGTAGCCGTCGGCGTCCATCACGCCGAGGTCGCCGCTGTGGAACCAGCCGTGGCGGAAGACCTCGGCCGTCGCGTCCGGCCTGCCCCAGTACCCGCGCATCGCGTGCGGGGTCCGGTGCACGATCTCGCCGACCTGGCCCACCGGCACCGGCCGGTCGTCCTCGTCGTGCAGCCGGGTCTCGACGTTGAGGCTGGGGCGCCCGGCCGTGCCCGCCTTGGTGATCTGCTCCTCGGGGAACAGCACGGTCGCGTTGGGGGCGAGCTCGGTCTGCCCGTAGTAGTTGAAGAGGCGGACGTCGGGCAGCCGCCGACCCAGCTCCTCGAGGACCGCGACCGGCATGATCGCCGCGCCGTAGTAGCCCTTGCGCAGTGACGACAGGTCGTGCTGGTCGAACGCCGGTGAACGCAGCAGCCGGATCCACACCGTCGGCGGGCAGAACATCTTGGTGATCCGCTCGGCCTCGACCGTGCGCAGGATCGTCTCCGGGTCGGCGACGTCCACGACCACGCTGGTGGCGCCGAGGTAGACGTCCGGCGTCAGGAAGTCGTGCAGGGCCGCGCAGTGGTAGAGCGGCAGCGCGTGCAGCTCGACGTCGTCGCGGTGGTACTCGCCGTCGACGATGTCGCTCACGTACTGGGCGATGAGGTTGCGGCTGGTCATGATCGCGCCCTTGGGGGCCGACGTGGTGCCGCTGGTGTAGAGCAGCTGGACCGGGTCGTCGTCGCCGATCTCGACGTCCGGCTCCGTCGCGTCGTCGTGCTCCAGGAGCCGGTCGAACGACGTCCAGCCCGGGCTCCGGCCGATGACCACCCCGAGCGCGGTCGGTACCTCCGCGGCCCCGAAGGTCTCGACCAGTGCGTCCTCGACGATGGCCGCCGTGGCGCCGCTGTCCTGCAGCACGTAACGGACCTCCGAGGCGACGAAGTTGAAATTGACCGGCACCGAGATCGCCCCGAGGCGGGCGAGCGCGAAGTAGGCGACGACGAACTCGTAGGAGTTGTGCGCGTAGATCGCGACACGCTGGTCGCGGACCACCCCGCGGGCGGCGAGGGCGTTGGCGACGCGGTTGGCGTCGGTGTCCAGCTCGGCGAACGTGCGGCGGGTGGCGCGGTGCACCACGGCGAGCTTCGCGCCGTACTTCAGGGCGGTCCGGGTCAGCAGGGCGCCGATGCTCTGCCGCCGGGCCCGCGCGACGTCCTCGGTCAGAGGCGGGAGGTACCGGTCGAGGTCGTCGTCCATCCGTTGATCCTCCCCGGCCGCGTGGGGCACGGGAACCATCCGGCTAGGCTCCCGGTCGAACTCCGAAGTCCACGTCCCAGGTGTTCGTCGCAGACGGACGTGGTCCCCCGCCGCGTGGCGAGGAGGAGGTGGCGACAGCACCCTCTGACGCCCACCCTCCGGAGACTCCTCGTGGACATCGGCCTCGGCCTCCCCATCAGCAACCCCACCGCCCTCTACGAATGGGCGCGGCGCGCGGACGACGCCGGGTTCAGCACCCTGGCGCTGCTCGACCGGCTCGCCTTCGCCAACCCCGAGCCAGTGGTCACCCTGGCGGCGCTCGCCGGCGCGACCCGCCGCATCGCCCTGCAGACCGAGGTCCTGCTCGGCCCGTTGCGCTCCACCGCGCTGCTGGCCAAGCAGGCCGCCACCCTCGACGTCGTCTCCGCCGGCCGGTTCCGCCTCGGCATCGGCCTCGGGGGCCGCGACGACGACCACCGGGCTGCGGGCACCCCGCTCGCGCACCGGGGCGACCACCTCGACCGGCAGCTGACGGACCTCCGGCGCATCTGGCGCCAGGAGCCCTACCCCGGCGGCGCCGAGCAGCCCGGCTCGCCGGTGGGTCCCGCACCCGCGACGCCGGGTGGTCCGGCGATCCTCATCGGCGGATTCGCGCCGCGCGCCCTCGCCCGCGTCGCGCGGCACGCCGACGGCTTCATCTGCGCCGCCCCGCCGGCCCGGGCCGAGCCGCTCGTCGACTCGGTCCGCCGCCACTGGCGGGACGCCGGCCGCGCGGGCCACCCGCGGATCGTGTGCCAGATCAACGTCGCGATCGGCCCGTCCGAGGTCGTCGACGAGGCACGCGGCGCGCTCGCCGCCTACTACGCCTTCACCGGCCGTCCCGGGTGGGGAGCCCCCGTCACCGACGTCGCGCAGCTCACCGACACGATCCAGGGCTGTGCCGCCCTCGGTGCCGACGAGCTGATCCTCTACTGCTGGGCCGACGGGCCCGACCAGGTCGACCGGCTCGCCCGCTTCACCGGGTGAGCCGCGCCCGCGCCGACGACTAGGACGCCGTGACCGCGACCTACCCGGTGCTCGGCTTCCGCGCCCCTCGACCGGCGGCCGGGGGCTAGCGTGCTCCGGATGGTGCATGTGCACGACGGTGTCGCGGCGAGGCTGGCGGGGTTCGTCGCCGAGTTCACCCCGGACATGCAGGAGTTGATCTGGGCGTGCCGGGCCGGGCTGCAGGGTCTCTTCCCCGGTGCCTGGCAGCTGGTCTGGGACAACTACAACTTCCTCGTCGTGGGCTTCAGCCCCACCGACCGCCCCTCGGACGCCCCGATGTCCCTGGCCTGCGGGCGCCGAGGGGTGTCGCTGTGCTTCGTCAAGGACGCGCCGTCCCTGCCCGATCCCGAGGGCCTGCTGCGCGGGAGCGGCCGCGTGGCGCGCAACATCGAGCTGAGCTCCGCGGCCGACCTCGACCGGCCGGCGGTCCGGGCGTTGATCGACGCGGCGGCGCTGCGCGCACCCGTCCCGTTGGCGGAGGCCGAGGACGGCGAGCTGGTGGTGCGGTCGGTGTCGGCCAAGCGGCGACCGCGTCGTTGAGCCCCGCTCACCCCGGTCCGAAGAAACATCACCGGCACGGCGACCTCGGGATCAGCGGCGGGCAGCGCGCAACATCGAGGCGCCCAGGGTCACCCAGGTCACGCCCCAGACGGCGATCGCCCCGAAGTGCGGGAGGTCGCCGATCGCCGCGCCGGCCGGGATGGTCGCGAGCGGCCAGACCCCGGCTACGAGGGTGGCCCACCGGGGTAGGCGCGCGGGGCCCCGGAACATCCCGACCGCGGCGACGACCAGGCTGGCGGACGTCACGACGAGGAACACGCTGAAGAGCAGGATCGCGGTGTCCTCGTCGAGGAGTGCGTAGGCGTGGGCGAGCGCGAAGAGCGTGGACCCGACGGCGGCGACGGCCAGCGCACCGGCGATCAGCCCGGACGCGCCGAGGTCGACCGCGAGGCGGCGGAGCCCGAGCAGGCCCGCCGCGAAGAGCAGGGCCGCGGGCACGACGGTCGCGAACCACGCGGCGCCGACGAGGTCCGGGGAGGCCGCGCCCACGATCCCGAGGACGACGACGACCGCGCCGCCCACGGCGGCGGCGAGGCCGGACGCTCGGACGGCGGACGAGGGGCGGGTGAGGGTGTCGGTCATGACGGCTCCTTCTGCTGTGGGTGGGTGCTGACCGACGGGAGCGTGGGCGCGGCACCGTCCCGCCCGGCAGGGTTGCCGCGCCCGCGATGCCCGCTTCCGACCCGGGTGGGCCGGGAGGAACCTCCCGGGAGGTCCGGGCGGATCGACCGCAGACAAGCGTCCGGCGGGATCGGAGGATGAGCGCATGCCCGATCAGGGGGACCCCCGCGCCGGCCGGCCGCCGTGGCTCGCCGTCGGCCTCGGTGCTCTGGCGCTCGTCGAGGCCGTGGCCACGCTCGCCGGGGTGCTGGTGACCGGGATGACCTTCGTCGCGGCGCGGGACAGCTTCCTGATCAGCAACGCGTCGATCGGGAGCGTGTGCGCGCTGTGCGGCGCGCTCATCGCCGCCTACCGGCCCCGCAACACCCTCGGGTGGCTGCTGCTGGGCGTGGCGGTCGCCCAGACGGCGACGGCGGCGGTGACGCCCTGGCTGGCCCGGGCGCTCGTCGTCGGGGACCCGGCGGCGACGACCTGGACCGCCACCGTCTACTCGGCGGCCTGGCCATGGGCGATCGGGCTCTTCCTGCCGCTGGCGGTCCTCGTCTTCCCCGACGGCCGGCTCCCGCCGCGGTGGCGGCGGCCGCTGCTCGCCGTCGTGGTCCTCAACGGCGTGCTCCAGGTCCTGACCTTCAGTGCCGACCCCTACCCGCTCGCCCCGGTCGCCGGCTTCGCGCCCGGCGAGGTGGCCCCGGCGTGGTCGTGGCTGGCGATCCCGGGCCTGGACACGAGCCCCCTCGGCGCGGCGACCAACGTCGTCCTGGCGGCGACGTACCTCGCCGGG
Organism: Actinomycetospora sp.; assembly: GCF_055612215.1. Taxonomy (NCBI): domain Bacteria; kingdom Bacillati; phylum Actinomycetota; class Actinomycetes; order Pseudonocardiales; family Pseudonocardiaceae; genus Actinomycetospora; species Actinomycetospora sp. Next base: position 10,208 of record NZ_JBVPVA010000484.1, read on the forward strand.
GTCGCGGCCCTCGTCGTGCGCTACCGGAGGGGCGGGGAGACGACCCGCCGTCAGGTGCTCTGGCCGCTGCTCGCCGCGGTCGTCACGCTCACGGTCATCTCGGCCACCCGGACGTTCTGGTCGTTCGCGGCGCCCGGCACCGGCTTCCCGGTCATCTCCACTCTCGCGGTGGCGTTGATCCCGGTCGGGATCGCGGTCGCCGTCCTGCGCCACCGCCTGCTCGACATCCGGCTGCTCTGGTCCCGGACGGTCACCTACCTCGTGCTCACGGTCGCGCTGATCGCGACCTACGTCGCCGTCGTCGAGGTGGTGAGCGGACTGGTCGGCCCCACCGACGGCCTCGCCGCCTCGGTCGCCGCCACCGTCGTCGTCGCGGCCGCCTTCGACCCGATCCGGGTCCGGCTCCAACGCCTCGTCGACTCCCTGCTCTACGGCGACCGGGGCGACCCCGTGCGTGCGGTGTCATCGGTGACCGAGCAGCTCGCCGGCGGAGCGGACCGGGCGCGTGACGTCCTCCCGGCGGTGTGCCGGGCCCTGAAGCTGCCGTGGGCGCGGCTGACGGTCGACGGCGGAGTCGTCGAGGAGACGGGCTCCGAACCCGCGCAGGTCGAGACCTTCCCGCTACGGCACGCCGGGCGCACGCTGGGCGAGCTGACGGTCGGCGGCCGCTCCGGCGAGGCGCGCCTCGCCACGTCGGACCGGGCGGTGCTCGAGCTGATGGCGCTGCCGATCGGCGTGGCCCTGCACGCCGAAGCGCTGTCGGCGGCAGTGCAGCGCTCCCGGCGGGAGATCGTGGCCGCGCGCGAGGAGGAACGGCGTCGGCTCCG
>NZ_JBVPVA010000557.1:0-1860 GCF_055612215.1 Actinomycetospora sp.
CCGCCGCGGTGGAGGACGCCCCGGTGCGGCTCGTCCTGGGCGACGAGGCCCTGCTGGTCGAGCGGGCCGTCTCCGGCGCGGTCGCGGCCGCCCGCCGTCGGGATCCCGACGTCGAGGTCCGCACGCTGCGCGCCTCGGAGATCACCGCCGGGGTGCTCGCCGAGCTGGTCAGCCCGTCGCTGTTCGCCGAGGCCCGCGTCGTGGTGCTCGAGGCCGCGCAGGACGCGAACGCCGAGGTCACCACGGTGCTCGTCGACTACGCGAAGGCCCCCACCGAGGGCGTCGCGCTCGTCGCCGTGCATGCGGGCGGGGCCAAGGGCAAGGCGCTGGCCGACGGGTTGAAGAAGGCGGGCGCGGCGGTCACCGAGGCCCCGAAGCTCGGGAAGTACGACCAGCGGGCCGACTTCGTGCGCGCCGAGGTCCGGCAGTCGGGCGGCACCATCACCGGCGACGCGCTGGGGCTGCTGCTCGACGCCGTCGGGTCGGACCTGCGCGAGCTCGCGGCTGCGGCGTCGCAGCTCGTCAGCGACTCGGGAGGGCAGGTCGACGCCGAGGCGGTGCGGCGCTTCCACCGCGGGCGGGCCGACGTCACCGGGTTCGCGGTCGCCGAGCGCGCGGTGACGGGGGACCGGGCGGGAGCGCTCGAGGCGCTGCGCTGGGCGCTCGACACCGGGGTGGCGCACGTGCTCGTGGCCGACGCGCTGGCCGATGCGGTGCGCACCATCGCGCGGGTGTCGGCCGCGGGCCGGGGAGACCCGTACCGGATGGCCTCCGAGCTCAAGATGCCGCCGTGGAAGGTCAAGAAGGCCCAGGGGCAGGCCCGCGGCTGGGACGGCCCGGGGCTCAACCGGGCGATGTCGCTGGTCGCCGACGTGAACGCCGACGTCAAGGGCGCCGCGGCCGACCCGGCGTACGCGCTCGAGCGGGCCACGGTCGAGCTGGCCGCGCTGGCCGGTCACGCCCGCCGGCGCTGAGCCGGGGGGCCGCCCGTCCGCGTCCGCCCATGATCATCAGCACGCCAGGCACCTCGGGGGCGCCCCGAGCCTGCGTGCAGTGCCCCTCGTCGTCGGGGCCTGGAATGGACAGCCCGGCCTTCATGATCAACAGCACGCCAGGCACCTCGGAGGCGCCTGGAGCCTGCGTGCGGTGCCCCTGATCGAGGGGCGCTCAGCGGGTCGTCCGCCGCCCGTTGATCAACAGCACACCAGGCACCTCAGGGGCGCCCCGACCCTGCGTGCAGTGCCCCTCGCCGTCGGAGCCTGGGATGGTCAGCCCGGCCTCCATGATCACGAGCACGTGAGCCATCTCGCGTACGTCTGAGACCTGAGCAGTGTGCCCCTCGACGGCGACGGCCGGCGACGGCCGGCCGGGCGGCGACGTCGGCTCGTCAGCCACGCTCCATGATCAGGAGCACCTCAGGCACCCGACGAGCGCCCCCGACCTGCGTGCAGTGCCCCTCGACGTCGAGCCACCGACCCCCGAGACGAGCGAAGGGCACCTGCGGTCGATAGAACCGACCGAAGGTGCCCTTCGTTCACGACGTTCGCGCAGACCGGCTCAGGCCGGCGTCTTGCCGCCCTTGGCGTCGACGGTGAAGCGCGCGCCGCGGTGGGCCATGCGCGACTTCTTGTTCGCCGCCTGGTTCTTGTGGATGACGCCCTTGCTCACGGCCTTGTCGAGCAGACGGCCGGCCTCGCGGCGGCGCTCGTCGGCGGCCGAGGTGTCACCGGACTCGAGGGTCTCGCGGTACCGACGGATCGCGGTCTTGATGCGCGACTTGACGGCCTTGTTCCGCTGACGAGCCTCCTCGTTCTTGCGGTTGCGCTTGACCTGCTGCTTGATGTTCGCCACGGGGCCTTC
>NZ_JBVPVA010000583.1:0-2008 GCF_055612215.1 Actinomycetospora sp.
GTGCGCCTCGACTCCGAGGGCATTCAGAAGGTGCGCCAGCAGCTGCCGGCCAGCCGCAACCCGTTCACGTACTTCCCACAAGTGATCGTCTCGATCGACACCCTGAAGTCCTCGCGCTATCGGGCGCACCTCGAACGCCACCACTGGGACGCCGTGGTGATCGACGAGTCCCACAACGTCACCAACGCCGCCGCGCAGCGCAGCGAGCTCGCCCAGGTCCTCGCTCGGCAGACCGACGCGCTGATCCTCGCGTCGGCCACGCCGCACAACGGCCGCGCCGAGTCCTTCGCCGGTCTGATCAACCTCCTCGACCCCACCGCGATCGTCGACTCCGCCGACTACGACGTCCGCGATATCCGCCACCTCTTCGTCCGTCGCCACGCCACTCCCCCGACGTCGCCCGCGAAGTCGGGCACATGTGGGCCGAACGCCCCGAGCCCGAGGTGCTCTCGGTTCAGGCCACCCCGGCGGAGGACGCCGTCGCCGCCGAGCTGTCGACGACGTGGCTTCACCCGGTACCCGGCGGCTCGCCGATCACCGGCGGCGGGCAGCCTAGTCATTGTTGCCCGCTGCGGTGACAGCCTCTTCCCGGGCGGCCACGGCAAGACCGCGACCCGCGAGCACCACGACGCCCTGATGAACGACCTCGAGCGCAAGGTGTTCGGCCGGTTCGACGACGACACCTGGGTCTACCCGGGCCACGGCGACGACACCACGCTCGGCGCCGAGCGCCCGAGCCTGCCGGAGTGGCGCGAGCGCGGCTGGTGACGCCGACCCGGCCTCAGCGGCCCGGCATCTCCGCGCCGGGCGCCGGCACGGTGCGGCTCATCAGCGAGCGCGCCACCTCCATCACCAGGTCGAGGTCGTAGACCACGGCGTACTCCATCTCGCCGTCGCCACACGGGCGCGCCACCAGCGCGGCGGCGACGTGCGGCCCGACGAGGGCGACGTCCCACTCGGTCCGCAGCGGGTCGTCGGCGGCGAGGGCCGCACCACGGACGCCCCGCGGCAGGGCGGTCCCGACGCCGAACAGCGTCACGAGGGTGGAGTGCTCCGCCACGGACGCGAAGCGGCGGACGCGCTCGCCCTGCGGGAGCCCGTCCGGTCCGACCGAGCCCAGCAGCACCGTCGGCCCCTCCGCGCTGCGGGCCCGCTGCTCGATCAGCGTCGCGGCGACGCGCACCTCCTCGACCCGCCCCCGGCGCAGCGGGTGGACGCGGGCGACCGCGGCGAACGGGCTGAGCCGGGTCGACCCCTCGGGCGGCCGGGCCGTCGGGGCCGACGGCCCCGGCGGTGGCGGCGCGCCCGGCGCCGCGTCCAGGGTGGCGGGGTGGCCGTAGCGGTAGCCCTGGCCGAGAGTCGCGCCCAGGGCGCGGGCGGCGCGCTCGTGCTCGGCGGTCTCGATCCCCTCGGCCAGCACGACGGCGTCGTTGCGCTCGGCGTAGGCGCCCACCGCCGCCGCGACGCGGGCGACGTCCTCGTCGAGAGGCGCCAGGACGAGGCGCTGGTCGAGCTTCACGACCTCCGGGCGCAGGAACGGCAGGAGCGCGAGCGAGGCCGGGTGGCTGCCGACGTCGTCGAGGGCGACGGCGATCCCCACGTGGCGCAGCCGCGCGGCGAACCACTGCAGCCGGGCCGGGTCGCCGGTGAGCGCCCGTTCGGTGAACTCGAGGACGAGCCGGCCGCCCCGCGCCAGGAAGGTCACCGCGTCCGGCGGAGGCGGACCGGCCGGGATGCCGTCGGGCTCGATGTTGAGGAAGAGCACCGACGGACCCGCCGCGCCGGCCCCGAGCGCCGTGGCGAGCGCGAGCTGACGGCAGTGCTCGTCGAGCTCCGCGAGGTGCCCCGCGGCGCGGGCGCGGGCGAAGAGGTCCTCGGGCCGGTGCCACGCACCGGGGGGTCCCCGGGTCAGACCTTCGTGGGCGACCACGGCGCCCGTCGCCAGGTCGACGATCGGTTGGAAGACGCTGCGCAGCCCGGTGAGATCGGGCCCCGCGTCGACCACGCG
>NZ_JBVPVA010000673.1:0-10434 GCF_055612215.1 Actinomycetospora sp.
GAGCCGCGCGGTCCGGGGACGTCGCGCAGGGTGGAGGGCGGATAGCGGTCGGTCCGTCAGCCGGTGGGTGTCCCGCCTTCGCCGGCGGGCGCCTCCGGGCACACCACCGTCACCGGGATCGGCGCGCGGGCCACGAGCTCCCGCCCGACCGACCCGAGCAGCATCGACGCCGTCCGCCCGCGGCCGCGGTGGCCGACCACGACGAGGGCCGCGCGCCGCCGGGCCGCGACGTCGAGCAGCGACCGCGCCGGCGATCCCGCGTGCGCGACCACGTCGATCGGACCGGGGGCGATCCCGAGAAGGCGGACGGTGTTCGCGACGTCGGCGACCTGCGCGTGGGCCCACTCCGGCGCCACGGGCGTCCCGGCGACGACGACGATGGTCCGTTCCCCCCGCACGGCGGCGTCGGCGAGGGCGTGACGCAGCGCGTGCCGGGCGCTCGGCGATCCGTCGATCCCGATCAGCACGGGTCCGTCGTCGGGTGCGGACCGGACCACGGTCACCGCGGTGGTCGCGTGCCGGAGCACACCGAGCGCGACCGACCCGACATCCCACACTGCCTCGGCCGGGCGTGGGCGGTGCCCGACCACGAGCATCGAGGCCCCGCGGGCCGCCTCGAGCAGGACGTCGACCGGACGGCCCTCGACGACCCGCACGACGGGGTCCTCGTCGGCCGGTCGACCGCCCGAGCGGGCGAGCCGGCGGGCCCGGGTCAGGGTCGTCCGGGCAAGCACGTCGCGCAGCCCGGCCCGCGGGACCCCGAGTGCACTCGCCACGCCACCGGGCCAGAGGTTCCCCGGCTCGTAGGCGCGGATCAGATGGACCGGGGCCCCGTGGCGCCGGGCGTGCCGCGACGCCCAGGCGATGGCGTCGTCGGCGCCCGGCGCCGCTCCCACGATCACGGGCACCGATCGACCTGCGCGCGCCACGGGGGCGCTCGCCGGCCGGGGTCGCATCGACGTCATGGTCTCCACCTCCAGGGTCACGACACTGCGCTGTCGCGCCGAGCCGGCCCAGGGCCGCGAGGCCGCATCGGGCCGCCGCGAGACCCCGTCGGAGGGGGACCTTCGGGAGGATCTCCCGCCCCTGATCACCCGTGCTCGTCCGGCAGACGGCCGGTGCGCGAGGCGGGAAGGTCATCGGCCGACGACGGTCCACCCCGAGTGCTCGTGCGGGCTGTGGACCTCCTCGACCGCGAGGTCGATCGAGGCCTCGGCGGGGCCGACGGTGTCGATCACCGTGGCCTCGGGCCAGGGGTCGGCGTCGAGGGACATGACGGCCGCCACCAACGGGGTCGCGTCCGAGGCGGATCCGTGCCGGTCGCGGATGCGGGGCTCGGTGATCTCGCGCGGCGCCCGGCACTCCAGGCACGTGAGCGCGGCGTGCGCGTCGGTGGCGAGCGCGGCCGCCCGCGCGCGTTCCGCGGCGTCGGTCCACGAGGCGTCGAGCACCACCGACTCGCCCCGTGCGAGGAGCTCGGCCGCCCGGGCGCGCATCGTCGCGTAGGTGGCCGCGGTGTGTTCGGCGCGGTAGAGGCCCTGGCCGTAGCCGGACGCGGCGGGCTCGGTCGGAGTCAGGCCGGCGAGCTCCTTGCGCAACGGGTCGCTCGACACCACGACGGCGCCGAGCCGGTCGGCGAGCCCGTCGGCCACCGTCGACTTGCCGGTCCCCGGGAGGCCACCCACGACGATCAGCCGGACCTGGCCCGCCTCGAGGTGGCGCCGGGCCAGGGCCAGCAGGTCCCGCGCCTCCCCGGCGCCCGGACCACCCTGGTCGGCCCGCACGCACGCCACCGCGGCACGGGTCGCCGCCCGGTAGGCGCGGTAGTGGTGTGCCAGCGCGACCGGCCACCGATCGCCGGAGAACTCGCCGTAGAGCTGGAGGAAGCGGTCCCCCAGGGCAGCACCGCCCTGGTGCTCGAGGTCCATCGCCAGGAACGCGGCGTCGTCGACGGTGTCCACGTAGCGCAGCCGGTCGTCGAACTCGAGACAGTCGAGCAGGACAGGACCCATCCGCAGGCAGAACACGTCGTCGGCCAGCAGATCCCCGTGCCCGTCGACGATCCGTCCGCTCGCGCAGCGCGCGTCGAACAGGGCCTCGCGGCCGGCGAGGAAGCGCGTCGACTGGGCGGCGACCCGCTCGACGTCCTCGGGATCGAGCAGCTGCCCGGCGTGCCGGTGCAGGCCGTCGAGCACCCTGCGCCAGCGTCCGGTCAGGGCCTCGACGCGGCCCTCGCGGGTCACCTCCGGCCCGCGGCGGGCCACGGAGTGGAACCCGGCCAGCCGCCGGGCGACGGCCCGTAGCTCGTCGTCGACGTGGGCGCCGGCGCGCACGAGCGCTCCGAGGCTGCGCTCGGCCGGCATCCTGCGCATGAGCACGAAGTGGTCCACGACCGTGCCGCCCGGGCCGAGCAGCGTCTCCACGCCGAGGTAGGCCTCCGGGCTCAGCCGGGAGTTCAACGCCACCTCGCGCTCGCAGGCCTCCCGGCGGGCGTCCACCGTCGTGAAGTCGCAGAACCCCAGGTCGACGGGCTTCTTGAGCTTGTGCACCCGATCGTCGAGGAACCACAGCACGGCGGTGTGGGTCTCGCGGACTCCGGCCGGGGCGCTCACCGGGCTCGGGGAGGTCATGCGACGGAGCCGACGGGCAGCGGGGGCGACAGCTCGGTCACGGCAGCCTCGCGAGGGGTGCCGGCGAGCGGTGCGGGCGCGGGGACCACCTCGACCGGCGGTGCGGACTGCTCGTCCATCAGGTGTCTCCTCGCTGTCGGGGTCGCCGGCCCGGTCCGTGACCAGGCTCGGTGGTGTGGGGTGGCGGGCCGGCCGACGCGAGTGCCTTCGCCGCGAAGCGGAGCGCGGTGTCGACGACGACCGCGTCGTCGTCGCCGAGGTCCGGGTCCAGGACGGCCCGGCAGACCCAGGACAGCGCGCACCGGACCTGGGTGTCGCGCTCGTGGTTCAGGGACGTCCGTGCCTGGTCCACCGCGGCCAGCAGCGCCGTGCGACCGACGCGGCCACGCCACAGCGCCACCGCGCGGCTCGTGAGGCCCAGCGCCTCGCCGGGGTGGCGGACGAGGGCGTGGCCGCTCACGGGGCGTCCTCCGCCCGGGTGCTCACGGACCGTCGGTCCCGGACGACGCGGCGTCGAGCACCCGGGGCCCGAGCACCAGGACCGGGCAGGGGGGTGCGGCGAGCACCGTGCGTGCGGTCGAACCCCGTCCGCGCAGGCCGGTGGCGACCGGGTGCCGGTGGCCGAGGACGAGCAGCGCCGCTCCGCCACCGACGTCGAGCAGTGCGCGTCCGGCCCGGTCCTCGAGGCCTTCGAGGGTGACCGGCACCTGCGGGCGGGCCGCCGCCCTCGTCGCGACCAGCCCGGCGACGCCCGCGGCGGGCCCCGCCTCGGGCGCGGTCCACGTCGTGACGGCCCGGACCCCGGTGGCCAGTTCCGCCGCCTCCGCGAGCGCGCGGTCCAGCACGGTCGCCGCGTCGGGCGAGCCGTCCACGCCGACCACCACGCCGCCGTCGGGCGCCGGCGGGGACGCCGATTCGTCGACCACCAGCACCGGGCACGGTGCCGCCTCGATCACGGCGTCCATCGTCGCTCCCGCCGTCGAGCCCAGCCGGCGGTGTCGGTCGCCCAGCACCAGGAGGCTTCCGGGGTCGCCGGCCGCCACCAGCGTCCGGACCCGGTCCCCGGACACGCAGCGCCGGGTCACCGACATCGGGGCCGCGCTGGTCAGGTAGGCCTCGACGCGGGCGGCCGCGTCCTCGTACCAGGCGGCCCGCGGCGTCTCCGGGCGGTGGACGTGCACCACCGTCATCGTCGATCGACGGCGCAGCGCGACGCGGAGGGCGTGCTCGAGAAGACCCCACGGGAGCGGCCCGTCGTCGACCCCGACCACCACCGCCCCCGGCGTCCCGGGCGCCGCGTCCGCGGAGGCGGGTTCTTCGTGGGGGGATCGCGGGGGGTCGGACGGGAGCAGCAGGGACTCGGGCACGACGCACTCCTCGGTGCTCGGGTGGGGCGACGAGCCAGCCTCACCACCGGCGCGGTGCGCGGACCAGGGCCGAAGGGTCACGACCCTGCGGGGACCACCGGCCCGGTTCCGGGGTGGAGAGGCACCAGGGCCCGGGCCCACCCGGCCCGGGAGTTCCACGGGAGCCGTCGCGCGGCAGTGCTGAGGTCCGACGGGCCCGTCCCGGTCCGGGCGGGCCGGAGGGTCCCCGTCAGACGGGTCCTGCGGCCCTGCGCGGTGCGCCCCGCGACGCCGAGGCTGGGCCGCGAGGAAAGAGGGGGACCCATGAGCACCCGCAGCTCCGTGATCACGCCACCCGGCCCCGTCGACGTGGCCGCCGTGCTCGGCGCGGGAGCGCTCGCCCCGTCGAGCCACAACACGCAACCGTGGCGCCTGCGGTGGCGCGACGGCGCCGTGGAGGTCCACGGCGATCCCGAGCGGGCGCTGCCGGTCGCCGACCCCGAGCACCGCGAGCTGCGCATGTCCTGCGGCGCCGCGATCGCGAACGTGCGCCTCGCGGTGCGCGCCCAGGGCCGCCGCGCGCACGTGCGACTGTTGCCGGATGCGGACGACCCGTGGTCGTTCGCCCGGGTGACCGTCGGGGCGCCTCTCGCGGCGAGCGCCCTGGAGCAGGCCCTGGCCCACGCCATCCCGCACCGCCGGACCGACCGCTCGGCGTTGTCCGGGCTCGGACTGACTCCGGGGGTGCGCGAGGAGATCCGGCGCGCGGCGCAGCGCGAGCACTCCTGGGCGGTCTTCGTCGACGACGGGGCCCGCCGGGGGTCGATCCAGGAGCTCGCCCGACGGGCCCACGCCGCCCAGCAGGCCGACGGCGCGTTCCGGGCCGAGTGGGACCGCTGGGTCGGCACCGCGGACGACCGGGGTGGCGGGCTCACCCGCGACGTCCTGCGACGCTCGGCGCGACCGGACGGCCGGTGGCTCCTGCGGGACTTCGGTGCGGCCGGCGATCCCGACGACGAGCGACCGGCGGCGAGGACCGACGATCCGGCGCTGCTCGTCCTCGCCACCACTCTCGACCAGCCCCTCGCCCACCTGCAGGCGGGTCAGGCGCTCCAGCACGTCCTCCTGCTCGGGACCGTGCGCGGGCTGGCCGCGTCGTTCGTGGCCCCACCGCTGGAGGTCGCCGACACCCGCGCGTCGCTGCGCTCGCTGCTCGGTGGCGCCCTCTGGCCCCAGGCGATGCTCCGGCTCGGCGTCCGGGAGCGGGCGGTGCCGCGGCCCTCGCGTCGGGTTCCGGACGGGAGCGGCTGACCGGTCCGGTGGCGCGCCGGGACCTTGACACCGGTCGGTGTCGGTCCACGATGGCCTCGATGGACGAGACGACGAGCGCGGCCTCCTCCGGCCCACCGGAGGTACCCGCGGGCCTGTCCTTCCCCGGAGCGGTCCGGCTCGAGCTCGACGAGCTGCTCGACCAGGTCATCGCGCGGGCCAGCGAGCTCAAGTCCGTCCAGGGTCGACTGCGGAAGCTGCTCGCGGCGACCCACCACATCGCGCAGCGGCTCGACACCGAGGAGCTGCTCCAGCGGGTGGTGGACAGCGCCCGCAGCCTCGCGGACGCCCGCCACGCCGCGCTGGGGGTCGTGGACCGGCACCGGCCCGTGTTCGTCCACTCCGGGATGGGCGAGGACCAGATCGACGCGCTCCGACGTCTCTCCAGCGGTGCGGGGGCGCTGCGCCCCCTGGTGGAGGACGGCCGCCCCCTCCGGCTCCCGCAGCTCGGCGGCGACCCGGCTCCGGGCGGCCCGCTCCCGATGGGCTCCTACCTCGGCGTCCCGCTCAGCGAGGGGGGCAGGGTCTACGGCCACCTGCACCTGCTCGACCGGCAGGGGGCCGCGGAGTTCAGCCGTGACGACGAGGAGCTCGTCACCACCCTCGCGAGCGCCGCCGGGGTCGCGATCGAGAACGCCCTGCTGCTCGACGGCGCGCGCCGCCGCGCGCAGTGGCAGGCCGCGGCGGCCGCGCTGGGCCGCCGGCTGCTGGAGGGCTCGCTCGACCCGCTGGACGGGCTGCGCCACCTGCTGGACGAGGCGCTCGCCCTGGCCGACGCCCAGGGCGCCGTGCTGACCAGCGTCGAGGAGGAGAATCCCTCGTCGGTGCTCGTCCCCTGCGCCGCGGGCGTCCTGGCCTCGCTCGAGGGTCGACGCTTCGTCGACGAGGACACGATCAGTGCGGCCGCCCTGGCCTCGGGCCGGGCGGTCGTGCTCGGCGCGGCCGCCGCGGACCGCCGCGCCGCGCAGCTGATGGCGGTGGCTCCCTCGACGGGCAGCGCCCTGGCCATGCGGCTGTCCGACGGGATCGCCGGCGACGGGTCCCACTCGGTCCTGATCCTGGTGCGCGACACCACCCGGCGCCCCTTCGGGGACCGGGACGTCGCCCTGGTCGAGGGACTCGCCGCCCAGGCGTCGGTGACCCTGGCCCTGGCCCGCAGCCGTGCCGACCGGGAGGCGCTGCGCCGGGTGGAGGACCGCGAGACGCTCGTCGCCGACCTCAACACCCGGGTCCTGCAACGCCTGCTGCGGGTGGGGACCGCGCTCTCCGGCGCGGCCTCGGCGGCGGGCGGGGCGACCCGCGACCGGGTGCTCGCCCAGGTCGACGAGCTCGACGACCTCGTGCGCGAACTGCGTCGTGCGGTGTGGAAGGACCCGGCCGTCGCCCCGGAGATGCGCGCCGGCGAGGTCCCTCCGGCCCGCACACCATGACCGTTCGCCCCTGACCACGGCCCGCCCGGGCCGGTCACGCTCGTCCCGACACCGGACGACGAGAGAGGGCTCCCCATGATGTGGGGCTACGGGTACGAGAGATGACCGGCTCCCGCGAGGACGTCGCGGTCACCACGTCGATCCGCGCCGCCCTGCGTGCCGCCGTGGCGCACGCCGTCCTCGCGCCCTCCGAGCACAACACGCAACCCTGGCGCTGGCGCCTGCACGGTGAGGTGCTCGACCTCCGGGCCGACCGCACCCGCCGCCTGCCCTCCACCGACGAGGAGGGCCGCAGCGTGCTGCTCGGCTGCGGGTGCGCGCTCCAGCACCTCCAGGTCGCACTCGCCGCCGCCGGGTACCGGGCGGAGATCCGGCGCGGCAACGACGGCGACCCCGAGCACCCGCTCGCCCGCATCCGCATCCGTCCGGGACCGGAGCCGGACGTCCGGACCACCCGCTGGCTCGCCGCCATGTGGACCCGCCGGACCGACCGCCGGCGGTTCTCGGGGCAGGAGGTGGGGCCCGACGCCGTCGACCGGCTCGCGGACGCCGCACGGGTCTACGGCGGCACGGTGCACCTCGCCGTCGGCGCCGTGCGCCGTCTGGTGCTCGACGCCGCCCACGAGGCCGACCTCCTCCAGCGGGAGCGGGTGGACTACGCCGCCGAACTGCAGCACTGGACCCATCGCCTGGCCGGCGCGCGCGACGGCATCCCCGCGAGCTCCCGGCCCGGGACGCCGGCGGCGGCCTACGGCGACATGGAGATGCGCTGGATGCCGCCCGGCACCCTCGCGCACCCGCGCGTCGGCCCCGGCGTCCGGGACTGCTCGCAGCTGCTCCTCGTGTCCGCGCCCTCCGACGACACCGTCTCGCTGGTCCGGGCGGGCGAGGCGCTCGGCGCGGTCCTGCTCGAGGCGGAGTGTCTCGGGCTGGGCGTCACGCCCTTCGCCCACCCCTTCGAGGTGCCGGAGGTCCGCGACCGGGTCGGTCACCTGGCGGTCGGTGCCCACCGGGTGCCGACGATCGCCCTCCGGATCGGTTGGCGCCTGACCGGAGCCGCGACGATCCCGGCGACTCCACGGCGGCGGGTGGACGAGGTGCTCACCGAGGAGGACTGAGGGTCCCGGGAGCCGGTCCGACGACCGGTCACCGGGTGCCCCACGACGCGAGACCCCAGTCGGGTCGCGCGGTCCAGATCGGGCGGGGGACGCCGGGCGAGGGCACCACGAGCACCGGACACGACGCGGTGCGGAGCAGCTCCGAGGTGGGCGAGGAGGCGATCAGCTCCCGTACCCGGCCCCGGGCGGGGCGGCCCATCACGACCAGCTGGGCGCCGCGGGCGCTCCGGCCCAGCGCGTCGACGGGGCTCTGGGCCACGACCTCCAGATCCACGCCCACCTCGGGGCGTGCGAGCCGCCAGGCGGCGAGCTCGTCCTCGCAGGCCCGCACCGCCTCGTCGTCGTCCTCCGCCCGCTCCGCCACCTGCACGACCTGCAGCTCCACCCCGTACTGCGCGGCGGTCTCGAACGCGGCGCCGACCACCTCCGGACCGGACCACGGCGCCAGCGCGAGCACCACCGGCGCGTCGGTGGACGGCAGGGGAAGGTCGGGGACGGCGACGAGGGGCTCGGAGAGCACCTCGACGAGGGCGGGCAGCTGCGGGAGCGACTGCGGGACCACCAGCAGCCGCGCCCCGGCCACGGCACACTCCAGGTCCCGGACCAGCCCGGTCGACGGCGACCGCAGGGGCCAGAACACCCGGCTCACGAGATCGCGTGCGGTCCGCCCCAGGAGCCCGACCACTCCGGGATGCTCCGGGTCGGCGTCGCGCTCCTCGGGGTCGACCAGGAACTGCACGAAGGCGCCGGTGCGCGCCGCGTGGCGTGCGGCCCAGTGCACCACGCGGTGGCGGGCCAGGTCGACCGGGGCGAACACGCGCACGCTCCGGGCACGCTGCGAGCCGACCCGGTCCGCCCCGCACGTCCCGTCCGCCCCTGCCAGCCCGAGGAGGGGGAGCGTCCCGGAATCGGCGCCGGCACCACGTCCGTCCGTCACGGCACCCACGCTGGTGGTCCCGGGCACCTGCCCGACAGGGCCGGAGGTCCCGGCCTCAGCGGCCCGTGGACCGGTCCTTGACCTGGTTGGCCAGGACGGCGGCCTGGACGCGGCGCTGCATCCCGAGCTTGGCGAGCAGCGCGGAGACGTAGTTCTTCACGGTCTTCTCGGCCAGGAACATCCGCTGGCCGATCTCCCGGTTGGTCATGCCCTCACCGATGTGGTCCAGCACCTCGCGTTCCTTCTCGGTCAGCTCGGCCAGCGGGTCGACCGCCTCGCTCCGGTCGCGCAGCCGGCTCATCAGCGCCGTCGCGGCGCGCCCGTCCAGCAGGGAACGGCCCGCGCCCACCTCGCGGACGGCGTTGACGATGTCGTTGCCGCGCACGTCCTTGATGACGTACCCGCTGGCGCCGGCGAGGACGGCGTCGAACATGGCCTGCTCGTCGGTGTAGGAGGTCAGCATCAGGCACCGCAGCTCGGGCATCCGCGACCGCAGCTCCCGGCACAGTTCCACCCCGGTGCCGTCGGGGAGCCGCACGTCCAGCACCGCGACCTCGGGGTTCAGCGCGGGGATGCGGGCCAGCGCCTCGGCGACGCTGCCGGCGTCGCCGATGACCTCGAGGTCCTCGTGGGCACCGAGGAGGTCGGCCACCCCGCGGCGGACCACCTCGTGGTCGTCCAGCAGGAACACGGTGATAGCTCGCGCGCCAGGCTCCGCCAGCTCGTCGCCCATGGGGTGCACGGTAACCGCCTCAGCTGATCTCGAGGACCTCGTCCAGCGGCAGCCGCGGGGTCACCGGGGGTGCCGGCCCGTACCCGACCCGGAGCACGACCTGGGGGTGCTTCCACGGGCTCATCGGGTCCCGCACCAGCAGCCGCAAGTCGGCCACCTCGGTGACCTGCGACAACAGCCCCACGCTCAGCCCTCGGGCGGTCGCCGTCAGCAGCACCCGCTGCAAGGCCATCCCGGCGCGCAGCCAACCAGCCCGGTCGTCGCCGGTGCTCATCAAGGCCACCAGCAACGGTGACAGTTCGAACTCGGCCCGCGCGCGGCCCTCGCTGCGACGCCCGAACGCGAAGTCCCGGACCAGCGCCGCCGGGTCGCTGGGAACCGGCCCGAGCAGCTCAGGGGGAATGCCCAGGCCGTCACGGCCGGCGCGCGGCAGCGTCCACACGCTGGTGTCGTCCACCAGCTCGGGGTCGCAGCGCTGAGCGCGGTCGGCCTCATGGATTGCGGCGGTGACGATGGAACGCTGCAAGCCGGTGATCGCTTCCAGGTGCGCCCCCTTCCACCGCGGCGGCCTCCTGCAGCCGGTCGAACTCCTCCTGCAGAACTGGGTCACTGGTGAACGGCAGCCGGCTGGTCCGCCGGCGGGTGATCGCGTCGTAGGCGGACCAGTCCTGAGCGGACAAGGTCGTGGCCCCCACCACGCGGACCGTGGCCGCCTTCCGCGGGTCCAACCGGGGCGGCGCCAACTCCACCGACGCGCCGTGACCGGCTGCCCCCAGGGCCAGGCGCAGGTTCAGCACCGCGGCTCCCACGGACAAGTACGTCTCCCGGCCCTCGGGGTCCAGCAAACCTGGTGCCCGCTCCGGGACGACGAAGACGTCGATCTGGTTCGCCGTGGCGTGGAAGCGCCACGG